>NZ_JBQQBQ010000014.1:0-245076 GCF_052245915.1 Nonomuraea sp. 10N515B | reverse complement strand
GGGTCCGGCACCATGTCCGACGTGCCCGGGTCCGGCACCATGTCCGACGTGCCCGGGTCCGGCACCATGTCCGACGTGCCCGGGTCCGGCACCATGTCCGACGTGCCCGGGTCCGGCACCATGTCCGACGTGCCCGGGTCCGGCACCATGTCCGGCCTGGGCACCGGCCTGTCGTCCCCTGGCGGCTCTTCCGGCGGCGGTGGCGCCGGCGTTCCGGGCGGGATCGGGATCGGCGGGCCCATCGGTGACGCGCTGAGCGCCCTGGACCGGACGTTCACCGAGCTGGTCGGCTCGGACTCGCTGACGGTGCCGCTCGGGCTGCTGGCCGTCGGGCTGGCCGTGGTGCTCGGGGCCGGGCACGCGCTGATCCCCGGGCACGGCAAGACCATCATGGCCGCGTACCTGGCCGGGCGGCGCGGCCGGCCACGCGACGCGCTCGTCGTGGGGGCGACGGTGACGGCCACGCACACGGTCGGGGTGCTGGTGGTGGGGTTGCTGCTGACCGTGTTCACGGCGCTGGCCGGGGAGTCGGTGCTGTCCTGGCTGGGCGTGGCCAGTGGCGTCTTGATCGCCGTCATCGGCCTCCGCCTCCTCCTGAACGCCCGACGCGGCGCCCTCCACGGGCACGGACACGGACACGGGCACGGACACGGCCACGGACATGCGCACGACCACGAAAGCGACGATGATGGTGACGGCAGCGGCAGCAACGACTCTGGCAACGCCGGCAGGGCCAGGCGCGCCGGACTTGTCGGACTCGGCGTAGCAGGAGGCCTCGTCCCCAGCCCTTCAGCCCTGATCGTCCTCCTCGGCGCGATCGCCCTCGGCCGCACCTGGTTCGGCGTAGCGCTGGTGACCGCCTACGGCGTCGGCATGGCGGCGACGCTGACCATCACGGGCCTGCTCCTGGTCAAACTGGTGGACCGCCTGGAACAACGCGCCTCCGCCGGCCGCCGCCTGGCCGCCAGGGTGTCCGGCCTGGCCCCGCTCGGCACGGCCGCGATGGTCGTCCTCCTGGGCACGGGCCTCGCCCTCCGCTCGGCGATCGCCCTCTAGCACGACCGCCCACGCCACACTTATAGTCATGTCCATGACTACTCATGGGCATGACTAGTCCATGGCCCTCCGACACGCGGTCCTGGCGGCCCTGCTCGACGGCGAGTACAGCGGCTACCAACTCACCAAGATCTTCGATATCGGCGTCTCCAACTTCTGGTACGCCGCCCCACAGCAGCTCTACGCCGAGCTGACCAAGCTCGAGGCCGATGCCCTGGTGTCCGGCCGGGAGGTCGTCCAGCAGGGCCGCCCCAACAAGCGGGTGTTCAAGGTCACCGAAGCCGGCGTCGACGAGCTGGCGGCCTTCGCCGCGGCCCCGGCCAAGCCCCTGTTGATCCGTGAGGACCTGGCCGTCAAGGTCCACGCCATTGACGTGCTCGACCCCGCGCCGGTGATCGCACAACTCCAGGAACGGGCCGAGCAGGCCGCGGTCAAGATGGCGTTCTTCGAGCAGACCCTGGTACGCCTGCGCGGCGACCTGGATGAGGAGACGTTCCTGCGCGAGGGGGACCGCATCGGCCCCTACCTGTCCTGCCTGGCCGGCTGCCGGCTGGAGCGGGAGATGCGCGACTGGTGCCTGCAGACCGCGCGGACGCTGAGCGAGCGCGCCGCCCACGCCGGAAGGAAGACCGCATGACCTACAGCCGATACGTCGCGCTCGGCGACAGCCAGACCGAGGGCCTGGGCGACGGCGACGACGTCCGCGGCCACCGCGGCTGGGCCGACCGCTTCGCCGAGCAGCTGGCCCGCGCCAATCCCGATCTGCTCTACGCCAACCTCGCCGTCCGCGGCCGCCAGGCCGCCCAGATCCGGGACGAGCAGTTGCCGGTCGCTCTGGAGCTTCGCCCCGACCTGGCCACGGTCATGGCGGGCATGAACGACATCATCCGCCCCGGCTTCGACGCCGCTCAGGTGGCCGCTGTGCTGGAGGACATGTTCGTGGCTCTGACCGGCGCGGGAGCTCGGGTGGTCACGGTGACGTTCCCCGACATCGGCGCGATCGCGCCGCTGGCCAGGCCGCTCCGGCCCAGGGTGCTCGACCTCAATGCCCGCATTAGGGACGCCGCCGCACGCCATGGCGTCACGCTTGTGGACACGTTCCGGCTCGCCTACGTCACCGACGCGCGGATGTGGAGCCTCGACCGGCTGCATGCCAGTCCAGAGGGCCACGCCCGCTTCGCCGCCGGAGTCGCGCATGCCTTGGAGCTGCCGGGCAGTGACGACACGTGGACGGCTCCGCTCCCGGCGCTGGCCGCGCCACCGGCCTGGCGCGCGGCGGCGGTGGAAGCGCGGTGGCTGGCCACGTTCCTGGGGCCGTGGCTCGCCCGCCGTTTGCGCGGCCGCTCCTCAGGCGACGGCCGCACGGCCAAGCGCCCCCTGCTCACACCGGTGATCGTCGGCGATCAGTCGATCTCGGGCACGTCGGGATAGTCGTAGTCCGCATCGCCGTCGTCGGCCCGCCGAAGCTTGATGTCCTCGAGCCATGCCTGAGCGAAGCGCCGGACCTGTCTGATCTGCACCTCGTCGAGCCCGTAGGCTTCGAACTCCTCGCTCCCCATGAGATCGACGAACTCCAGCCGCATGGCCAGCTCATAGGGCGAGAAATGATCGTTGTGCGGCTTGGCCAGGCTCTCCAGCGCGTGGAAGGAGTAGAGATGGCTCACGGACTCGACGTCGATGATGTCGCGGGCGTAGCTGCGCTCGTGCAAGGCCCGCATCTTGAGCCCGATCGCGTCTTCCACACTCAGCACTCGCACCGTGCCGCACGTGACCGGAGGCTGTTGGAGGGCTTCCCGCAGCAGGTCGAATTCGCAACGCTCACTGGTCGCCGTGTCCTCGATCATCAGACGGCCCATCCGCGGTGTCACCTCGATGATCGACGTCTGCAGCGCCGCAGCGTGGAACGCGCCCGTGACGCCGCTGACCACATCGGGCAGCCCCATCTCCGTGGCGAAATCGAGGTCTCGGCTCAGCCGGTCCGTGAAGCCATGGGCCCGCATCGCATAGCCACCCGCGAGCGCCAACGCATAGCGCTCGCACACCGGCGACACCACGTCGAGCAGCCGCTCCTGGAAGGGCGGAAAGCGCATCAGCCGGACGTCTTCCTCCGGAGGAGGAGCTTGTTCTCCCAGGCCTGACGGTATCCCGGACCAAGCCCCTTTCTCAGCACCGGCCAGTCAGCGACGAGATGATCCGCGTTCAGGTAGGCCTCGTAGTCGCCCCGCCGGCCAGTGGTGATCACGGTGCGATACATCTCCATCCGGATCCCCCGCTTGGACAAGTCGAATTCGGTCAGTCCCGACCACACCAGGTGCTGCGGCAAGGCCACGACACCCTCGGCCGGGCCTTGGAGGTCGTCCAAGGAGTCAGGGATCTTGTCCTCCAGCCCTTCGTACCAAGAAGGAAGCGGCATGACGTCAAGTATGCCGACGACCACGCCGCGTGGAAGGCAGATCATGGCGCCCGGAGAGAAACTCCTGGAAGGCGATCTTGACCCCGATCACCGGCCGCCGCCACCTCTCCTCACGGTGGATGGCCCTGGCCATCTTGCGCGGCGACTTCTTGGCAAAGAACCAGTGCGCCCACGGCGACCCGGGCCGCGCCAGCCGTATCGCCCCCACCAGGAGCATCGGCGGCACGAACAACCCCGCCATCCCGGTCCAGATCTTGCCCTTGAGCAGCGTGATCACCGCCAGCGCCGAGTTCGCGACGATCAACGCGGTGGGGTTGACCCACGTGCCGTAGTCCCATATCAACGGGCGCAGACCGATGAGGAGCAGGCCGGTGACCGCGATGGCGATGAAGACCGCGTCGACCGACGTCCGCCCTTCCTCCTCCCAGTACACGTCGTGCAGGTGCAGGATCAACGCGAACTCGTCCAGCACCAGCGCCGAGCCGACGCCGAACACGCAGGCCGCGAGCACGTATCCCGTCTGGGACGCGGGCGAGACGATGAACCCCGTCACCCCGCCGATCAACATCAGGATGACACCGAACACGACGTGGTGGATGTGCATCTCCCCCACGTTCACGTTGCGGAACCAGCCCACCTTCGCCCTGATCAGGCGCACATTGATGCGGGTGGCGATGAACGCCACGATGAGCGTGACGAAGTAACAGAACAGCGGCAGCCGTCCCGTGTCGACGATGTTGTAGCGAAACCAATCCCCCATGACTTGTAAACGATGGTACGAGCCACTTGCCGGGATCGCGTCACGAGAGGAAGCCTCTCAACAGCGCGGCCGTGCCTTCCAGGTGTTCGGTCATCGCCCGGCGCGCCGCCTCGGGGTCGCCTGCGAGGATGGCGTCCACGATGGCCTGGTGCTGCAGGGCGGCGTGGTCCAGGTTGACCTGGAGCATCGGGATGGCGTTCAGCAGGTCGCTCACCCGCGACCGCGCGTCGGCGCAGGTGGTGGCCAGCAGGGTCGAGCCGGTCAGCTCGGCGATGGACAGGTGGAAGGCCGTGTCGAGACGACGGTAGTCCGTCAGCGAGGCCTCGTTCAGCTCCGACAACCTGCGGAGCAGCACGGCCCGCTTCTCGCTGGTCAGCTCGGAGGTGGCCAGGACCTGGGCCGCCCCGCACTCGACGGCCAGCCGGAACGTCAGGGCGTCGGAAAGGTCGTCCATGCCCATCTCCGCCAGGACCTGCCGCAGGTCGCCCGCGTCCGGTTTGGGCGGCTCGTACGTGACGAAGGCCCCTCCATACCGTCCCCGCCGCACGTCCAGGTAGCCCGCGTCCGACAGGGCACGGATCGCCTCGCGGAGGGTCACCCTGCTGATGCCGAGCTGGACGGCCAGCTCACGCTCGGGGGGAAGCTTGTCGCCCGGCGCCACCACGCCCAGCTTGATGGCCTGGAGCAGCCGTTCCACGGTCTCCTCGAAGGCGTTGCCCGCCCTGACCGGGCGCAACACCGTCATCAAACGCGCCGACTCGTCCAACGTGGCCTCAGGTCTTGACAAGCGATCCCGGCATGCACATCAATGGTCTGAGACTAGCCCAATCACCGGAAAGCGCGCCATGCCAGATGGGAGCGACGTCACGTGAGCAGCGAAGGGTTCCTGACCGCCGACGAGCTGCGTGACGAGGTGGCGGCCGGGCGGATCGACACCGTTCTGCTGGCGATCGCCGACATGCAGGGCCGGTTGCAGGGCAAGAGGTTGTCGGCGCGCTACTTTCTCGAAGAGGTGCTGCACCACGGCTCCGAGGGCTGCAACTACCTCCTCGCAGTGGACGTGGACATGAACACCGTCTCGGGCTACGCGATGTCGTCCTGGGAGCGCGGGTACGGCGACTTCGTGATGAAGCCCGACCTGGCCACGCTGCGCCGGGTGCCGTGGCAGGAGGGGACCGCGATGCTGATGGCGGACCTGGCGTGGGAGGACGGCGGCGACGTGACCGCCTCACCCCGCCAGATCCTGCGCAAGCAGCTGACCCGCCTGGCCGAGCGCGGCCTGGCCGCGTATGTGGGCACCGAGCTGGAGTTCGTCGTCTACGAGGACAGCTACGAGGACGCCTGGAAGCGCGCCTATCGCGACATGTCGCCCGCGAACCTCTACAACGTCGACTACTCCCTCCTCGGCACCGCCCGCATCGAGCCGCTCCTGCGCCGCATCCGGCTGAGCATGGAGGGCGCCGGCCTGTACGTCGAGTCCGCCAAGGGCGAGTGCAACCTGGGCCAGCACGAGATCGCCTTCCGCTACGACGAGGCGCTCAAGACCTGTGACAACCACGCCATCTACAAGAACGGCGCCAAGGAGATCGCCGCCCAGGAGGGCAAGTCGATCACCTTCATGGCCAAGCCGAACCAGCGCGAGGGCAATTCCTGCCACATCCACATCTCGCTGCGCACCGTGGACGGCGACCCGGTGATGGCGGGCGAAGGGCCGTTCGGGCTGTCGCCGCTCGGCGCCCGCTTCATCGCCGGCCAGCAGGCCTGCCTGCGCGAGCTCACCCTCCTGTACGCCCCCAACATCAACTCCTACAAGCGCTACGTCCCCGGCAGCTTCGCCCCCACGGCCGTCAAGTGGGGCGTCGACAACCGCACCTGCGCGCTGCGCCTCGTCGGCCACGGCCAGTCGCTGCGCGTGGAGAACCGGGTGCCGGGCGGCGACGTCAACCCGTACCTGGCGGTGTCCGCGCTGATCGCGGCCGGGCTGTACGGGATCGACAACGAGCTGCCGCTGGAGGATCCCTTCGAGGGCAACGCCTACGCCTCGGGCGCCGAGACCGTGCCGCACACGCTGCGCGACGCGCTCGCCCTGTTCGAGGGGTCGAAGCTGGCCCGCGTGGCGTTCGGCGAGGACGTGGTCGAGCACTACGCGAACAACGCGCGGGTGGAGCTGGCCGCGTTCGACGCGGCGGTGACGGATTGGGAGATGTTCCGTGGGTTCGAACGGATGTGAGCATGAAGATCGTTAATCCGGCGACCGAGGACGTGCTCGCCGAGGTCGAGATGGCCGACGCGGCCGAGGTCGACCGGGCGGTGGAGCGTGCCAGGAAGGCGTACCCGGCCTGGCGCGACGTGGCCCCCGGCGACCGGGCGCGGCTGCTGCGGCGCTTCGCCGACCTGGTGGGCGAGCACGGCGAGGAGCTGGCAGGGCTGGAGCTGGCCAACGCCGGGCACCCGATCGGGAGCGCCCGCTGGGAGGCCGGCGCCGTACGCGACGTCCTGCACTTCTACGCCGCCGCCCCCGAACGCAACCACGGCAAGCAGATCCCGGTGCCGGGCGGTGTGGACATCACGTTCCAGGAGCCCCTGGGCGTGGTGGGCGTCATCGTGCCGTGGAACTTCCCCATGCTGATCATGTCGTGGGGCGTGGCCCCCGCGCTGGCGGCCGGTAACACCGTGATCGTCAAGCCGGCGGAATGGACTCCGCTGTCGGCGCTGAGGCTGGCGGAGCTGGCCTTGGCGGCGGGCCTCCCCGAGGGGGTGCTCCAGGTTCTGCCTGGGGCAGGGGAGGTCACGGGGGCCCGGCTGGTCGAGCACCCGGACGTGGCCAAGATCGTGTTCACCGGCTCCACCGAGGTGGGCAAGGAGATCGCCGCCAAGGCGGCCACGCAGGTCAAGCGGGTGACGCTAGAGCTGGGCGGCAAATCAGCAAATATCATCTTCGCGGACGCCGACCTCGAGAAGGCCGCGAAGGCGGCTCCTTACGCGGTCTTCGACAACGCCGGCCAGGACTGCTGCGCGCGTTCCCGGCTGCTCGTCCAGGCCGACGTGTACGACGACTTCATGGCCCTGCTCGCGCCCGCCGTCCAGGCCATCAAGGTCGGCGACCCGCTCGACGAGAGCACCGAGATGGGCCCGCTGATCAGCGCCGAGCACCTGGAACGCGTCCGCGGCTTCGTCCAGGAGCCCTACCTCCAGGGAACGTGCCCGCAGGGCAAGGGCTACTGGTTCCCGGCGACCGTGCTCACCCCGGACGTCACCGACCGGGCGTTCACCGAGGAGATCTTCGGGCCTGTGGTCTCAGTGGCGCCGTTCAAGGACGAGGCCGACGCCGTCAGGATCGCCAACGACACCCCGTACGGGCTGAGCGGCTCCATCTGGACCCGCGACGTCGGGCGGGCGCTCCGGGTGGCCAGGGCGGTCGAATCGGGCGCGCTCTCGGTGAACTCCAACTCCTCGGTCCGCTACTGGACCCCCTTCGGCGGCTTCAAGCAGTCCGGACTCGGCAGGGAGCTCGGCCCGGACGCCCTGGCGGCGTTCACCGAGACCAAGAACGTCTTCATCTCCTGGGAGTGAAACAAGTGCAGCGGTTGCAGGATCGGGTGGCGGTCATCACCGGCGCGGGCAGCGGCATCGGGCTCGCCACGGCCCGCAGGTTCGCCGAGGAGGGCGCCAAGGTCGTCTGCGTGGACGTCGACGAGGAGGCGGGCGCCAAGGCCGCCAACGAGGTCGGCGGCCTCTTCATCAAGGCCGACGTGACCAGCGAGGACGACGTCGTCAGGATGTTCCAGACCGCCTACGACACCTACGGCAGCGTCGACATCGCCTTCAACAACGCCGGCATCTCGCCGCCCGACGACGACTCGATCCTGGAGACCGGCATCGACGCCTGGCGCCGCGTCCAGGAGGTCAACCTGACCAGCGTCTACCTGTGCTGCAAGCACGTCCTCCCGTACATGCGGCGGCAGGGCAAGGGCTCGATCATCAACACGGCGTCGTTCGTGGCCGTGATGGGGTCGGCGACGTCGCAGATCTCCTACACCGCCTCCAAGGGCGGCGTGCTGGCGATGTCGCGGGAGCTGGGCGTGCAGTTCGCCAGGGAGGGCATCAGGGTGAACGCCCTGTGCCCCGGGCCGGTCAACACGCCGTTGCTTCGGGAGTTGTTCGCCAAGGACCCGGAGCGGGCGCAGCGGCGGCTGGTGCACGTACCCGTGGGGCGCTTCGCCGAGGCGACGGAGATCGCGGCGGCGGTGGCGTTCCTGGCCAGTGACGACGCGTCGTTCATCACGGCCAGCGAGTTCCTGGTGGACGGCGGCATCTCCGGCGCCTACGTGACGCCGCTCTAGGAGGAAATCGTGCGTCCGGTCATCGGGATCACCTGTTACGTCGAGCCGGCGAAGTTCACGGTGTGGGCGGACATGACCGTCGCGCTGCTGCCGTACATGTACGTGGAGCAGGTCGTCCGCGCCGGCGGGCAGCCGGTCGTGCTGCCGCCGGCCGGCGATCCCGCGCCTGTCGTGGGGCGGCTCGACGGGCTCATCCTGGCGGGCGGGGGCGACATCGACCCGGCCCGCTACAGCCAGGAGCTGGGGGAAAAGGTCGGCTATGTTCGCAAATTTCGGGATGAGGCCGAGTTTGCGGTGCTGAATGCCGCTCTCGAGGCCGGTCTGCCGTACCTGGGGATCTGCCGCGGCCTCCAGGTGCTCAACGTCGCCCTCGGCGGCACCCTGCACCAGCACCTCCCGGACGTGGTCGGGCACGAGGGGCACTCCCTCGCGCCCGGCCGCTTCGGCCCGCTGCCCGTCGTGCCCGTGCCGGGCACGCGCCTGGCCAAGGCCCTCGGCACGGAGCCGGTGACAGTCCCGCACTACCACCACCAGGCCATCGACTGCCTCGCCCCGGGCCTCACGGTGTCCGCGACCGCCGAGGACGGCACGATCGAGGCGGTCGAGATGGACACGGAGTCGTTCACGATGGCCGTGCAGTGGCACCCGGAGGCGGCCGAGGACTGCGCGATCTTCGAAACCTTCGTGGCGGCCTGCCGCTAACCGACGGGCTTGAGCACGCTGTCGAGGACGACGACGCCCGCGCCGTACTTCTGGTCGAACGTGCGGCGCAGGTCGTCGGAGGCGAGCCAGGTCTCCACCTCGACCCGGTTGCGGGTGACGCTGGGCGCGGAGGAGATGAGGGCGTCGCCCAGCTCCTTCTCGACCTCCCGCTGGATCGCGTGCAACTCGGCCTCGGTACGCTCCGCGCCGCTGACGCACAACGCGCCGCCCCAGACCTCGCGGATCCACGCCTCGCGCCCCGCCAGGTCGCCGGTGAACCTGGGGTTGAGCACCTGCCCCCGCGCGTAGGCGTCGAGTTCCTCCGACGGGTCGGGCTTCGGCCCGATGGGCTCGATCCAGGCGCCTGCGAACTCCTTGGCCGTCCCCGCCCGCTTCATCGCCTTCTCCAGGGTCGCCTCCGTGGCCTTGGCGGGATCGACGGGCCGCCAGCCGCCCTCCGGCTCGGGGCACGGGGTGGTGAAGTCGGTCGTGGGAGGCTCTTCATACACGGGCGAGCCGGGCGGCTCCGTAAGGGTCAGCCGGGCGCCGTCCCAGGTGCCGACGACCCGGTACGAACCCCATTTCACGCCACCCTGCGACTCGTGCTCGACCTTGCTCCAGTCCCAGCCGACCACGTCGGGGCCACCGCACTGAGGCGGGAGGGACTCGGCCACCGCCCGGCACAGCTGAGGCCCGTGCCCGTGGCCTTCGAGCACCGTCAGGCTGGCTTCGTACCGAGGAGGCGGCGCCGGGGACGCGGCGCTCTCGGCGCCGCAGGACGTGATGGTCAGGGCCGCCGCGAGTCCGAGGGCCGCCATTCGCCTGTTCATGCCCCTTCAACGTCATCACCGCCCGAGCGGTTCACGGGCGTCCGAACGCGACAAGACCCCCGTAACGGCACTAGGCTTACGGGACATCACCCACGAAACCGTGCGGGAGAGCACCCTGACAGCCGGTCAGGGTCCCTGAAGGAGCAAGCCCTCCCCGCGAACCTCTCAAGGCAAAGGACCGCACGGACGAGGTGTCCTCTGGAAAGCAGGCCTGTGGGCCTCGCCGAAGGTGAAAGTCCGGCAAAACCCGGGCGAAGCTCTCAGGCATCGATGACAGAGGGGGAGGATGCTGGCATCCGATCCTGTCCTGAGGTGCGATAAATGTCCCGACCGACACCGCTACGAGACGTTCACGAGAGCCTCGGCGCCACGCTGACCGACTTCGCGGGGTGGCTCATGCCCCTCCGGTACGGCAGCGAGTCCGCGGAGCACAACGCCGTCCGGCAGGCGGCGGGGCTGTTCGACCTGTCGCACATGGGCGAGATCTTCCTGACGGGCCCGCAGGCCGGCCAGGCCCTGGACTATGCGCTGGTCGGGCATCTGTCAGCGCTGGAGCCCGGGCGGGCCAGATACACCATGATCGTGAACGAGCGTGGCGGGGTGCTCGACGACCTCATCGTCTACCGGCTCGGGGACGAAGAGTTCATGGTGGTGGCAAACGCCTCAAACTACGAAAAAGTCGGAAATGAGCTGAAAGAGCGCGCGAAGGCGTACAACGCCGTCGTGGACGACCGCTCCGACCAGTACGCGCTCATCGCCGTCCAGGGCCCGCGGGCGCAGGAGATCCTCGCCACGCTCACCGACGCCGACCTCGGCGGCCTCAAGTACTACGCGGGCCTGCCGGGCGTGGTGGACGGACGGCAGGCACTGATCGCCCGCACCGGTTACACCGGCGAGGACGGCTTCGAGCTCTTCGTCGCGAACGAGGATGCCGCGCCGCTGTGGCACGCCCTCATGGCGGCCGGCGAGCCGTACGGGCTCAAGCCCGCAGGCCTGTCCAGCCGCGACACGCTCCGCCTCGAGGCGGGCATGCCCCTGTACGGCAACGAACTCAGCGCCGAGCTCACCCCGTTCGACGCAGGGCTCGGCAGAGTGGTGAAATTCGACAAGCCCGGCGACTTCGTCGGCAGGACGGCGCTCGAGGCGGTCAAGGACGACCCGCCGCGGCGCCGCCTCGTCGGCCTGGTCGCGCGGGGCCGCCGGGTGCCGCGCCACGGTTACCCGGTTACCAAAGACGGCGCCGTCGTCGGCGAGGTCACCAGCGGTGCGCCTTCCCAGACTCTGGGCAAGCCCATTGCTATGGCTTACGTGGACACCGGCATCGAAGAAGGCCTGGCCGTGGACATCCGGGGCAGCCAAGAACCTATGGACCTGGTAGAGCTGCCCTTTTACAGGAGGAAGAAGTGAGCAACATCCCTGACGAGCTGAGCTACACCAAGGAGCACGAGTGGGTGGCCGGGCTCGATGACGGGCTGACCGTGACCGTCGGCATCACGGCCTTCGCCGCCGACGCCCTCGGTGACGTGGTCTACGTGCAGCTCCCTGAGGTCGGTTCGACCGTAGAGGGCGGCGACTCCGTCGGCGAGGTGGAGTCGACCAAGTCCGTGAGCGAGATCTACACGCCCGTCGCCGGCGAGATCGTCGAGATCAACCAGGCCGTCGTGGACGACCCGTCGGTCGTCAACAGCGACCCGTACGGCGAGGGCTGGATGTTCCGCGTCCGCATGGAAGGCGACGCGGAGGACCTGCTGTCCGCCGAGGAGTACAAGGCGCTCACCTCAGGCGAGTCCTGACCCATTTCGCCGGGGCCCGTTCCGCGGGCCCCGGCCTTGCATGAAAGGCGCCCATCAATGGCGATCAGCGTCTTCGACCTCTTCAAGATCGGTATCGGCCCGTCCAGCTCGCACACGGGCGGCCCGATGGCGGCCGCGCACAAGTTCGCCCGGGGGCTGCACGAGGACGGCCTGCTGCCGCGCGTGGCGCGCGTCCAGGCCATCCTGTACGGCTCACTCGGCCTCACCGGCAAGGGTCATGGCAGCGACAAGGCCGTCCTGCTGGGCCTGTCGGGCGAGAAGCCCGAACTCGTGGACGTGGACACCATCGACGACCGCCTGGCCGCGATGCGCGCCTCCGGCACCGTCAAGCTCTACGGCACCCATGAGGTCCCCTTCGTCGTCGGCGAGGACCTGATCTTCGAACGCAAGATCTCCCTCCCCGAACACCCGAACGGCATGCGCTTCACCGCCTACACCGCAGACGGCGACACGCTGCGGGAAAAGGTCTACTTCTCGGTCGGCGGCGGCTTCGTCGTGGACGAGAACGCCACCGGCGCCGACCGCATCAAGCCCGACGACACCGTGCTCCCCTACCCCTTCACCACAGGGGAAGAGCTCCTCAAACACTGCTCGAACACCGGCCTGTCGATCTCCGCCCTCATGCTGGAGAACGAGAAGGCCTTCGGCCGCACCGAGGAAGAGATCCGCACCGGAATCCTCAACCTGTGGAACGTCATGTCGGACTGCGTCCGCCGCGGCATCTCCAAAGAAGGCGTCCTGCCCGGCGGTCTCAAGGTCAAGCGCCGCGCCAACCAGCTCTACCGCCGCCTGCAGACCGAGCCGCCCGAGAAGGACCCGCTCCAGGCCATGGACTGGGTGACGCTCTTCGCCCTGGCGGTCAACGAAGAAAACGCCGCCGGCGGCCGCATCGTCACCGCCCCCACCAACGGCGCCGCCGGCATCATCCCGGCCGTCCTGACGTACTACACCCGCTTCGTCCCCCACGCCGACGACGACGGCGTAGTCCGCTTCCTCCTCACCGCCGCCGCCATCGGCGTCCTGTTCAAAGAGAACGCCTCGATCTCCGGGGCCGAGGTCGGCTGCCAGGGCGAGGTCGGCTCGGCCTGCTCGATGGCCTCCGCCGCCCTCACGGAGGTCATGGGCGGCACGCCCGAGCAGGTGGAGAACGCCGCCGAGATCGGCATCGAACACAACCTGGGCCTGACCTGCGACCCGATCGGCGGCCTGGTCCAGATCCCGTGCATCGAACGCAACGCGGTCGCCTCCAACAAGGCGATCACGGCGGCGAGAATCGCCTTGCGCGGCGATGGGAAGCACTTTGTGGCCCTGGACAAGGCGATCAAGACGATGAGGGACACCGGCCGGGACATGCTGGACAAGTACAAGGAGACGTCGCGAGGCGGCCTAGCCGTCAACGTGATCGAGTGCTGACCTGACCGATGGCACCCCGGCTAAGCGGTGGCCACCTCACTCCATCTTCATCCAGCGCAAACGCTCCAGCGTGCCCCTCCTGAAACCGTCAAACGACTCTTGAGGCGACAAGTCCATGGCGAGCCAGCCGCCGCGATTGAGCATGGAAACCTTGAGAACCTGTGAAGGCATGGATACCGTTCCGCTCCAGGAGGCCCGAGAGAGGCTCGGCGTTCTCGTCGCACAGGCCCACCATGCGCATCACCCGGTGACGATCACGCGTCATGGCCGTCCGGAGGCCGTACTGGTTTCGGCGTCAGATTACGCCGCACTCAAGGAGAAGCTGCAGCGGCTCCAAGATGAGGAGGACCGACGGGTTATCCGGGAGGGTATTGCGCGGATCGAGCGCGGCGAGCCCGACCCCGAAGGTACGGTCGTCATCACCGCCGACTCACGCGAAGAGCTGGAAGCCAAGCTGGCCGAATCGCTAGGACTGCATGCACCTCGGCCCTGACGGTGAAGTTTACGATCTACGACGACGAGGTACGTCTTCTCGTCATTAGCCTGAACAGTTGAACCACATGCGGGCCCCAACGGTCGAGATTAGGCCTGTTTGCGCAGGTACGGCGGGTGGTTCAAGCGGCGAATCTTCCCGACTTCGCCTCCTGTGAGTGACGGCTCCTCTACGATCGGTCATCGATGATGACAGGAGGCAAGCCGTGTTCCGCGAGCGCAAGCCGAGTGTCCGGCGGGTCCTTCCAGAGGGGCAGTACAACCCAGAGGTCGGGGAGGGAGTGCGGTGGCTCGACTATGAGCGGGCCGCCGAGATGGACGCCGCGTCCATGCCCGAGGGCGGGGCTTTCCAGGGCGCGACCACCTTAGAGCCTTTCGACGTGCCGGAGCCGGTGGACGTGCCCGAGCCTGTGGACGTGCCTCGCGCGGATCGGCCTGGCGATGCGCCGCCCCTTGTCGACCTGGGTCCGGCGCCCCTGGGTGAATGCCGTGTGTTGCCCGACGCTGAGTCCGGCATGGCGCCTGCGGCCGACTCCCGAGCCACCCCGTCGACCGACTCCCGAGCCACGCCACCTCCGGCCGACTCGCCCGCTGCGCCTCCGGCCAACCCTGGAGGCACCCATCCGGGCAACTCGCGAGCCACGTCTCTGGCCGAATCCCAGGTCGTGCCTCACCCTGCCGGGTCCCTCCCCGCACCTCCCGCCGGGCCGTGTGCGGCGCTCCCTGGTGAATCCCGTGCGATGCCGTTGAGCAACGGCGACGGCGTTGTCGCGACCTCCGGTCGGCGGTTCGACATTCTAGACGCGCCTGCCGAGCGGATCGTGGACGGCGACTGGTTCGAGCGGCCGCACCGGCCGCCCAGGCTCGCCGAGAGCCGCCCGTACGGTGTGCGGGGTGGGCTCGCACACCCGGATCCGCAGGTCGAGCGGGACCTGATTGAGGCGCTGCCGCTGGGCACCCGCTTCCCCGACCCCCGCGGCACCTGGATCCGGCTCATCAACAGCGGCGGGCCGGCCGACGACCCGTTCCGGGCCTCCAACGCGGCCGACTGCGCGCTGGCCGTGCTGTCCACGTGGCACGGGGAGCCCACCACGGCAGCCCCCAGGCTGCCCGAGTACGACAGGATCGGACGCCCGCTGCTGACCGGTGAGCACGACAGCCGGGCCAGGATCGAGCGGTGGGTGGGGCAGCGGCTGGAGTACGCGGGGCAGGGGCGGCACGCGTACCCGATGATCGCGCGGCGGCTGGCCGGGGCCGGGCACGGGGCCTGTGCCGTCATCGTGGTGCGTTGGCCGGGAGGTGGCACCCACGTCTGGAATGCGGTCAACGCGGACGGTGAGGTGATCTGGATCGACGCGCAGCGGGGGCACATGTCCGTCGAGCCGCCTTACACGACGGTGACCGGGGTGTTCTGCGTGATACTCGACCGCCAGGGGCGGCCGCGATGAACCTGGAGCAGGCTCGGGCTCTGGCTGAGGAGTACTTCAACGGGGTCCGGCCGCTGGGCGAGGCGCTGCCCGTGGGGATTTTCGGGTTCCACGACGGCTATGTCGCCTGGGTGCGGGAGCTCGATCCCGACGATCCCGGCACGTTGCCGGAGACCGTCGGCGGCGGGTGCATCGTGATCGACCGGGCCACGGGAGAGGTGGTGGCCCGGCCGCTGCTCGACCCGGAGACGGTCGCCGAGTTGTGGCCCGGTCCCGTCCCCAGATAAAGGAACCAGACAAAGGAAAGGGCCGGGCGCCGCCCCCATGAGACGCCCGACCCTTGGCGTGCGGGCTGCCGGGAACGAGATACCGGGGCAGCCCGCACCGCGTGTTCCCTCTATCCGCGTTTTTCGGATTTATTCGCGTTAGGGGCTCTTCGTCCGATCAGCCGGTGGCGAGCGCGCCGACGATCGAGGCCCGGGCCGCACGGCGGGCCGGGAGCACAGCGGCCACCACACCCGCCGCCCCCGACAACACCACGAACAACGCGATCTGCGGCACCGGCACCGACAACACGGCCCCGTCCAGCATCGCCATCACGGCGGCCCATCCGAACACGCCACCCAGCACGACCCCGACCAACGCCCCGATCAGCCCCAGCACCAGAGCCTCGATGAACAACATCCGGCGCAACTGCGGCCGGGTCAGCCCGAGCGCCCGCAGCAGCGCAGACTCCCTGGTGCGTTCATGGACCGACAACGACAGGGTGTTCGCGATCCCCAGCAACGAAATCAGGATCGCCAGCCCCAGCAAGCCGGTAACGATCAGGAGCAGCATGTCCAGCGTCTCTTCGAACTGGCCGCGTATCTCGGTCGAGCTCGCCAACTGGACGGTCGGGTGGGCGGCGACGGCCGCCTCCACCACCGCGCGCGCCCGCTCGGCCGGCACACCGTCGCGGATGTTGATCATCACACTGGAGTCGGGCAGCCGGTCGAAGTACGTGTCGAACGGCTGCTCGGCAACGGTGAGGGCGGGCAGTGTGGAGTTCTCGCCCTTCAACACGGCGACCACGCGCAACGGCACGGTCCCCGCCAGGTCGGTCTTGGCCCTTACGGTGCCGCCGACCGTCACGCCCAGCTCCTCGGCCGCGTAGTCGAGCAGCGCCACCTCACCGGTGGACATCCCGGTCGTGGACCCGGCGACGACCTCGGGGGTGACGGTCCCGTGGTAGGTGCCGATGTCGTAGCGCCGGTCCCCCACCTTGATCGGAGTCCTGCGGAACTGCAGCACGGAGGCCAGCTCCGGCTTGCCGCGCAGCTCCTCCGCCACCGACCGGGGCACACCGGCCTCGCGCCCCTGCGTGGCCAGCATGTAGTCGACGGGGAACTGCTCGTCGAGCTTGCTCCACACGCTCACCCGGGTGGAGGCGCTGAGCACCGACAGCAGCGTCATAAGCGTCACGCCAATGGTCAGCGCGACGGTCGTCGTGGCGGCCCGCGAGGGGTTGCGCGCGGAATTGTCCAGCGCCAGCCGCCCCGGCACGCCGAACAACCGGGCCGGGATCCAGCCCACCGCCGCGCTCAGCGGCTTGACCAGCACCGGCCCGAGGATCAGCACGGCGAGGAAGGTCAGAGCGCCGCCGGCCATCACGACGAACAGGGTGGGCGGCTCGCCAGGCCGCATCCCCCATACGCCGAAGCCGGTCGTCCCCATCCCGGCCAGCAGGAACAGCGCCGCGAAGAGCCAGCGCAGCACGCCGGTGCGGTACGTCTGCTCCTCCACCTGCGTGCGCAGCGCCGCGACGGGCGGCACCCGGGTGGCCGAACGGGCAGGCAGGAGCGCCGCGCACACCGTGACCACCAGGCCGACGGCCAGGCCGATGGCGATCGTGGCCGGCGCCAGCGTGACGGCCGCGTCGGTGGGCAGCGGAGCGTCGAGCGCGCCGAGGACCGCGAGCGTGAGAACGGCCAGGCCGTACCCGATGACCAGGCCGGACGCGGAGGCGATCAGACCGACCGCCACCGACTCCAGCAGGATCGAGCCGAACACCTGCCCCCGCGTGGCCCCGATGCACCGCAGCAGCGCCATCTCCCTGGTCCGCTGCGCGACGAGGATGCCGAACGTGTTGTAGATGACCAGCGCGGCCACCATCATCGCCACCGCGCCGAACAGCAGCAGCCCCACGGTCAGCGTCCGCATCTCGAACCCGGCCGCACTGGCCAGGTCGGCGGCCAGCTCATCGCCGGTCCTGACCACGGCGGCGCCGCCGGCGGCCGCCGCCACGAGCTGCTTCAGCCCGGCGGACGGGCCGGCGACATCGATCTCGCGGTACCCCTTCGCGCCGGTCATCCGCTGCGCGGTGGCCGCCGTGAAGCCGACGACGCCGGTGTACGCGAGTTCCTGGTCCACGCCGGGATCGAGCAGACCGACCAGCTTGAACCGGTGCTGACTCTGCGAGCCGTCGAGCACGGTGATCGTGTCGCCGATCTGGAGTTTCTGGGCCTTGGCGGTGTTCTCGTCGAGGACGGCCGCCTGGTCGTCGGTGCCGGGGCCCGAGCCGGAGACGATCGCGGTGCGATCCAGCGGCCCACGCACGATCGAGACGGCCGTGGTGGGCACGCTGCCCACGACCTTGCCGTCCTTGCCGAGCAGCGGCGCGGGCTCCCGGATCAGGCCCTGCGCCTCGGTGACGCCTTCGACGGCGCGTACGCGCTCCAAGATCTTCTCGGACAACACGCCGCCGGGGTCCTTCGGCAGGACGGCCACGTCGACCTTGGCGGCGTCGGCCGTGACCCGCTGGGAGAAGCCGGCCTGGATGGTGTCGTTCAGCACGAACGTGCCCGCGATGAACCCCACCCCCAGCATGATCGCCAGGGAGGTGAGCAACAACCGGAGCCGGTGCGCGCGCAGCCCGGCCAGTGCCGTCTTCAGCACCTCACCCCTCCAGTTTCACGAGCGTGTCCAGCACGGACTGCGGCGTCGGCGCGGCGAGCTCGGTGACGAGCTCGCCGTCGTGGAGAAAGACCACGCGGTCGGCGTACGCGGCCGCCACCGGGTCGTGCGTGACCATGACAATGGTCTGGCTCAGCTCGCGTACGGACGTGCGCAGGAAGGACAGGATCTCGGCGCCGCTGCGCGAGTCCAGGTTGCCCGTCGGCTCGTCGGCGAAGATCACCTGAGGCTTGCTGATCAGCGCCCTGGCCACGGCCACGCGCTGCTGCTGGCCGCCGGACAACTCGGTCGGCCGGTGCGACAGCCGGTCGCGCAGCCCGACCGTGTCGATCACGCGGTCGAACAGCGCCTGGTCGGCCTGGCGGGCGGAGATGTCGAGCGGCAGCCGGATGTTCTGCTCGGCGGTCAGCGTGGGCAGCAGGTTGAACGCCTGGAAGACGAAGCCGATCCGCTCGCGGCGCAGCAGCGTGAGCTGCCGGTCGGTCAGCCCGGTCAGCTCCACGTCACCGATGTGCACGGTGCCGGAGGTGGCGGTGTCGAGCCCCGCCAGGCAGTGCATGAGCGTGGACTTGCCGGAACCCGACGGGCCCATGATCGCGGTGAACGCCCCGGTCGCGAAGGTCACGTCGACCCCGCGCAGAGCGTGCACCTCGGCGTCGCCGTGACCGTACACCTTGGTCAAATTCGTGGCCACCACGGCAGGCGGGGCCTGGGTGAGCGTCACATTCACTCCTTGTCGCGGACCAGAACAACGCGAACCACGCTAGGAGTGGAAATTTCTTGATCCATGGGTCCTGAGGAGGGACTTCTTGTAGGACTCCAGACGACCCGGGTCAGACTTTCGGTCGATGGGACGGCACGATCAGGCCGCTCTCGTACGCGTACACCACCACCTGCGCCCGGTCCCGCAGGCCCAGCTTGGCCAGCACCCGCCCCAGATGCGTCTTCACCGTCGCCTCCGCCACCTCCAGGCGGCCCGCGATCTCCATGTTGGACAGGCCGCGCGCCACCATGAGCAGGACCTCCCGCTCACGGGGCGTGAGGTCGGCCGTCCTGGCCGGCTCCCCCGACGGCAGCTGCCCGGCGAACCGGTCCAGCATGCGCCGCAGGGTAGGCGGCGCCACCACGGCGTCGCCCGCGTGCACGTGCCTGATGGCGCTGACCAGGTCGTCCGGCGGCACGTCCTTCAGCAGGAAGCCGGCCGCGCCTGCTTTGACCGCCGCGAACGCGTACTCGTCCAGGTCGAACGTGGTCAGGATCAGCACCTTCGGCCCGTCGATCCGGCTGGTCGCCTCGACGCCGTCCATGGTGGGCATGCGCACGTCCATGAGCACGACGTCCACCTCGGTGGTCTTCAGCAGCTCCAGGGCCGCCGCCCCGTCGCCGGCCTCGGCCACCACCTCGATGTCCGGCTGTGCTCCGAGCACCATCCTGA
Organism: Nonomuraea sp. 10N515B; assembly: GCF_052245915.1. Classification (NCBI taxonomy): domain Bacteria; kingdom Bacillati; phylum Actinomycetota; class Actinomycetes; order Streptosporangiales; family Streptosporangiaceae; genus Nonomuraea; species Nonomuraea sp. 10N515B. Next base: position 225,439 of record NZ_JBQQBQ010000014.1, on the reverse strand, counting down.
AGCCGGCGCGCAACAGCTCCTGATCGTCGACCAGCATCACACGTATCACCAGGCCGCCTCCTCCTACGCCGCTTTGACCATGGGCAACCTGGCCAGCACCTCGAAGCCGCCGCCAGAGCGCGGGCCCGCCGACATCGCGCCACCGTACATGCCGACCCGTTCGCGCATGCCGATCAGCCCGTGGCCGTCGGAGCTGTGCGGGGCGGCGGCTCCCCTGCCGTCGTCGGTCACGCGGACGACCAGGTCGGGGGCGCCGTACTCGATCTCCACGATCGCCTGGACGTCCGGGCCGCCGTGTTTGAGCGCGTTGGTGAGGGCTTCCTGGACGATGCGGTAGATCGCGAGCTGCTGGCCCTCGGGCAGCTCTCTGGGCACGCCGGAGACCCGCAGCCTGGCGGGCACGGCCGAGCCGCATATCAGCTCCTCCAGCTGGGCCAGCCCCGGCTGGGGGGTGTAATCGGTGTCTCCGTGCTCGTTCTCGCGCAGCACGCCGACCAGCCTGCGCATCTCCGCGAGCGCCGCCCGGCCGGTCTTGGAGATGGTCCTGACGGCCTGGCGGGCCTGCTCGGGGTCGCTGTCCAGGGCGAAGCCCGCGCCGTCGGCCTGCACCACCATGACGCTGACGTTGTGGGCCACGACGTCGTGCAGCTCCCTGGCGATCCTGGCGCGCTCGGCCGCGGCGGCCATCCTGGCCTGCTGGTCCCGCTCGCGTTCGGCCCGCTCGGCGCGTTCCTCCAGGCCCTCCAGGTAACGGCGGCGGGTGTTGGCGTACAGGCCGGTCAGCCAGATCGTGACCACGAAGATCGAGCCGCTGAAGAACATCCCGAACGTCGGCGCGTCCCAGCTGACCAGCGCCATGAACATCCCCAGCTCCGCCACCAGGCCAGCGGCCAGCGCCCAGCGGAACGAGCACCGGTAGGCCACCGCCCACAGCGCGACCAGCACCGAGAGGTTGGCCGGCAGCAGGTCGACGTCCGCTAACCACTGGCCGAAGCAGACCAGCGAGATGGCCGCGAACGCCGCGAGCGGCCAGCCTGGCCACAGCAGCGGCACCAGCAGCAGCACCGACAACCCCACGTAGCTGGCCAATCCGACATATTGCCCACCGCCCGGCGACGTGTTGGTCGCGAACGGCACCGCGAGAATGGCGCACAGCGCGGCGAGAGGCGCGACCCGGAGGGCGCCCGCCAGCTTCTCATGGCGTCTGGACCACGCCCGTACCCTGCCGAACACATCCTCACGATACGTAACCCGGGCCCGCCATCGCTCCGCCTCCAGGCGGAAGTAGGAGTACGACCCAGGTCGCACACCAGCGAAGGTCTTACGCGGGTCTTACGGCCGTTTGGGCATTCTCTATACCGGGAGCGCCCCTCCAGCGGGCGAGTAAAGGGAGATCGTGATGGCGGATCATGATCGCGACGCTGGGTCGCGCGGTGAAGAGGAAGCACCGCGCGACCCTGCCCGGGAGGAGCCTGCGGCCCCCTCGAACGAGCGCGACACGGACGTGTACCCCAACCAGCAGCCCAACCTGAAGTACGGAGAGATCCCCCCGGGCCCCCAGGTGAGCCAGGACGACACGGCGGCCGCGCACACCATGCCCGGCTCAACCGGTTGGGATTCCTCCCGGCGCCCCGACGCCTCTTTCCGTGACTATCTCCGGCAGAAGCCGACCCAGATTGTCGGCGCCGGTCTGATCGGCCTGATCGTGGGCGCCCTGTTCGGCGGTACCGCAGTGGCGGTGGTGAGCAATCTGGGCGACCGGCACGACCGTCATGGCGTGTACATGCAATATCCCGACTTGGGGCCGAGACGCCTCGTGATCCCGGATCGGCTCGGAGAGGTCTGCCAGGAGACCGGGAACGGCGTCGTCTGCGAGGCGCCGTTCGGCCAGAGAATCCGGCCCAATACCGAGCCGACCAGCACCGGCTAGTCCGACCAAATCGCCTATTTCACGAAATACGGACAGCTCGAGGCGCAGGTCATTCGGAAAATTGTCGGTTGGCCTTCCTACGCTGTATCCATGCGGAACGCCGATCTCACTGCGGAAGAGCTGGCCCGAGTCGCGAGTCAGGCCAGGTCGATGACAGAGCTCCTGTCGCTGCTCGGCTTGAACAACTCTGGCGGCCGCCGCGCCGCACTCAAACGGAAGATTGCCGAGCTTGGGATCGATGCCAGTCATTTCCGGCGCTCATCCTATAGCAAATACACGCCCGAGATCCTGTCCGCTGCGGTGGCCGCTTCTACAAGCGTCAACGGGGTTCTCGAGCACTTGGGAATGACTCGCAGCGGTGGGGCGCATTCACATATCAGCCGCCGCATCAAGGCTCTAGGTCTCGACATCTCCCATTTCTCACACGTTAACGGGCATCGGCCGACACCCCATCAACAGTTCGATCGCGGCACTCTAGAAAAGGCGGCGGACGGTGCAAGGAGCATGCGGGAGATTCTGCGACGTCTTGACATGCCCGAGTCCGGGAGGTCGCGAGAAGAGATCCGCCGTCAACTTAAGGCGTTCAGGCTGCCGGAACCCTCCGGGTTTCAGCGCATCCGACTCCGCGAGGCGGACGTCAGATCGGCCGCCGAGGCGTCACGCTCGGTCGTGTCGATGATGCGCCTTCTCAATCTGCCGGTCACCGAGACCAACCGGCGACGTGTCCTGCGCTACATCGCCCGTTACCGCATCGACACGTCCCGCTTCGACCGCACGCTCACCAGTTCTCTTCTGATTCTGAGCAGACCGCGCAGCGACCCGCGCGCAATTTTGGTGGTACGACCTCCCGGCGCAGGCCGTACCCCAGGACGCGTCCTCCGACGTGCACTAAGCGATATCGGCGTGCCCGCTGCCTGTGAGAAGTGCGGAGTCGGTGACCTGTGGCAAGGAGCACCACTGACGCTCGAGGTCGACCACATCAACGGCAATCCCCTCGACAACCGCCAAGAAAACCTTCGCCTGCTGTGCCCGAACTGCCACTCGCAAACGGCGACATTTGCCGGGCGAAACAGAGGCCGCCGAAGTGCGTAGAGGTGCGGGCGGGGGGACTCGAACCCCCACGGTGTCTCCACCAACAAGACCTAAACCTGCCGCGTATGCCATTTCGCCACGCCCGCACAGCCCCGCCCAAAGCAGGCCTCACATAGTTTAGCGCTCCAGACGGGGCACAGGCGCCCCTGTGATGACGACACGGTTTCCCTGAGGACGCTCGTCAACGGTGTCCCGCGGCGGGGGTCAGGCCAGGCCCAGCTTCTTCTTCAGCGAAGCCACGTGCCCCGTGGCCTTCACGTTGTAGAGGGCCTGCTCGACCTTCCCCTCCCCGTCGATGACGAACGTCGAGCGAATGACGCCCACAACCTCCTTGCCGTACAACTTCTTCGTGCCGTACGCCCCGTACGCCTGATGGATGGCCAGGTCGGGGTCCGACAGCAGGGGAAAGGTCAGCGCGTCGCGCTCGGCGAACTTGGCGAGTTTCGCCGGCTTGTCCTTCGACACGCCGAGCACCACGAAACCCTCGTCCGTCAGCTGTGCCAGGTTGTCGCGGAAATCGCAGGCCTGCTTGGTGCAGCCGGGCGTCATCGCGGCAGGGTAGAAATAAAGGATCACTCGCTTGCCGCGGTAGGCGTCGAGCGAGACGGTGCCGCCGTCGGCAGTGGGGAGCGTGAATTCGGGCGCGGCGTCGCCGGGCGCGAGCTTGGTTGCGGTCTGCTGGGTATCGGTCACGGGGCCCTCCTCAGTTCCTCCCGCAAACCTACCGGTTACCGGCCCTGTCGCCGTGCCGTGCGGTGTGGGGACCTGACAGACTGATCAGGACCAGAACGGACGGAGCTCGCACGGCACGCGGAGCGGGCGCGGCCCCTCATACGGTCGAAAGGAGAGCCATGGCTGACACCGATCCCGACGAGTTGGAGCGGCGGATCGCGCGCACGCGCGCGGAGTTGGCTCAGACGGTCGACGCCATTGCCGACCGGGTGAGCCCCAAGCGGGTCGCCGAGCGCACGGTCGCCGACGTCAAGAGCAGGGCCGGGCATTTCGTGGCGTCCGTGGGCGATGCCCTGGGGGTGACGCAGAAGCCGGTCGAATACGCCGACACCGTTGAAGGGGTGTGGGAGGAGGAGCGGCCCAACCTGGCTCCGGTGCTGATCGGGGTGGGTGCGGCGCTGGTCGTGGGGGCCGCCATCGTGCTCTGGCGCCGCCGGCGCCGGCTCCGCTGACCAGACGGCTCCGCTGACCAGGCGGCGTCCCTGACCAGGCGGTACGGCACCCCTGACCTGACGGCGCCGCTCTTGGGAGGAAGGGCCGGGCTTCAGAGGAACGTCTGGCCTTCGCCCCTGTACGTGGGCACCGACTCCACGAGCGTGTCACCGTCCACGAGATGCAGGGTGTCGAAGCGCTCGCACAGCTCGCCCGCCTTGGCGTGCCTGAACCACACCCTGTCCCCGATCCGCAGATCCTGCGCCGCCTGGCCGAGCAGCGGCGTCTGCACCTCGCCCGCGCCCTCGTCGGGTGTGTACCGCAGGCCGGCGGGCAGGTACGGCTGCGGCAGCCGGCTCGGCCCCGCCGCCCCGGAAGCCACGTACCCGCCGCCGAGCACCGTCACCGTGTCCGGGCCAGGCCGGCGCACCACCGGCAGCGCGAACAGCGCGGCGGGGTGGCCTGTGAAGCGCCGGTAGAAGTCGAACAAGCGGGGATGGAACAGGCCGGAGCCGGCGGCGACCTCGGTGATCGCCTTCTCGCGTACGGTCCGCTCGATGGAGCCGGTGCCGCCGCCGTTCACAAATTCGAGGTCGGTGACCTGGCGGACGGCGTTCACGATGCGGCCGCGTCTCATGACGAGTTCCCTGGCCGACTGTGCCTGCATGAGGCGGATGGCGCGGGCGTACAAGGCCTTCCCCGGCGGGGCGTCGCCGACGCCGGCGATCTGGGCCTCGTACGCCAGCAGCCCGGTCAGCCGGAAGCCCGGTCGTTTGGCGACGATGGCGGCCAGGTCGGCGGCCTGCTCGGATTCGCGGATGGATGATCGCAGCGCGCCCGCCCGAAATTTCCCGCCGAAGGCGACATATCCGGCATCAAGGTCGATGCACACCCGGATCTCGGCCCGCGGCCGTGCCGACGCCACGGCCGCCTCGATGAAGTTCAGGTGAGCCGCGGAGTCGATGGTCACCGTGATGTGCCTGGCCGCCTGCGCGTCCCCGGCCAGCGCCGCCAGCGCGTGCCGGTCGGCCGTCGGATAGGCCACCAGGATGTCGGTGAAGCCGTGACCGGCCAGCCACAGCGCCTCGGGCAGCGTGAAGGCCATGATGCCGCGGAAGCCGTCCATGGCCAGGACACGTTCGAGCACGGCGCGGCTGCGTACCGACTTGCTGGCCACCCGGATCGGCTTGCCGCCCGCCCGCCGTACGAGATCCGCCGCGTTGGCGCGCATGGCCGCCAGGTCGAGGATCGCGAAGGGCGGCTCCAGAGCCGCTGTGGCGCGGTCGTAACGCTGGCGCTCGTCCATATGAGCAGGGTAACGGCATATGGGGCAAATGAATATGAGCCCAATTCATGTTCATCCGCTTCCCCGTAATGTTCGGGCAAATCGGCGGCGAGGGGCGGTCCAGGCCGTGCATGCCCCATGTACGTCTGTCGTTGTGATGACCACGCTTCAGCGGCAACGGCCCAGCGCCCCGGCGACCACGCAACCCACCGGGCTGCGCAGGGCAAGCCGGGCGCTCAGGCCGGCGCGGACCCTCCCGGGCGCCGTCGTCTCGCTCGCGCTGGCGGCCGGGCTGGGAGCGACCGCGGCGGAGGTGGTGTCGGCGCTGCTCGGCCACCCCCTCGGCTGGGTGCCCGTGAACGAGCTCGTCGAGCTCGCCGGCGACACCACGTGGCCGGAGGCGGCCACGGCCGCGCTGGCGACGGCGGTGGCGGGCGCGCTGATGGTGCTGCTCGCGATCGTGCCCGGCCGCTACAAGCTGGTGCCGGTGCAGACCTCGGATCCGCTGATCGTCATCGGCATCACCCGCTCCGGCCTGCGCCGTACCCTGCGCGCGGCCGCCCAGCAGGTGGCCGAGGTCGACAAGGCGCGGGTACGGCTGCGCAGAGGCACCATCGAGGTCACCGTCGTGACCCGGGCGGAGAGCTCGGGCTCGATGCTCAGGCAGGTCGGCACCGCGGTCGGCGATCGGCTGGCCGGCGTGGGCACGCTCGGCGCCGGCCAGGTCGTCGTCCGCCTGCGCAGGAAGGGCGGGTAATGCGCCAGTATCTCGGCAACCGCATCGGGCTGGGCATCGTCGGGGGCACGCTGCTGGGCCTGGGCGCCTACGCCTGGCTCCGCGGCCAGGACCGCCTCCTCGACCTCCCGCCGAACGCCAAGATCCTCCCGCCTCAGGCGTACCGCGCCCTGGCCGCCGAGCCCTGGCTGCTGTGGGCGCTGGCGCTGGCCCTGCTCCTGCTGTCCCTGGCCGCCCTCCGCTGGCTGCTGCTCTGCCTGGGCTGGGGCCGCCGCGGCACCCGCAACGGCACCGGCACGGCCATGCTGTACGTCGGGCTCAAGGCCGTCGAAGGGGTGGGCCGGGCATGGGTGCGGGTCGGTCAGGACGGCATGCGCATCGCCCTGTCGTGCCCGGCCACAGCCGATGTCGGGGCGGTGGCGAGCAAGCTGGACCAGGACATCGTCGGCAAGATCCGACGCGAGCTCCATGACGACGACGCCCCCACCCTCGTACGGCTGCACGTGCGCCGCCAGCGGTCCGCCGGCGCTAGGCCACCAGCACTGTGAGTGTGTGCCAGCCGGTCGCGCCGTCGGGGGCGGGCGGGGCCTGCTGCTCGGTCTGGGTATGTCCGGCGGCGTCGGTCGCCCGTACTTGGATCGTGTGCCGGCCAGGCGTGGCGTCCCAGTCGAGTGACCACTGCCGCCAGGTGTCGGGGCCGGGGACCTCGGCCAGCCGCGCCTGACGCCATTCGCCGCCGTCGACCCGCACCTCCACGGCGTCGATCCCCGTGTGCTGGGCCCACGCCACACCGGCGATCGTGGTACGCCCCGCCTTCAGCGAGGCCCCCGACGTGGGCACGTCGATGCGCGACTGGGTCTTGATGGGGCCCGTGGCCGACCACCCGCGGGGAGTCCAGTACGCCTGGTCCCTGTCGAACCTGGTCACCTTGAGGTCCACCACCCACTTGGTGGCCGACACGTACCCGTACAGTCCAGGCACCACCTGCCGTACCGGGAAGCCGTGGGCCACGGGGAGGGCCTCGCCGTTCATCGCCACCGCGAACAGCGCGTCGCGGCCGTCCATGACCACGTCGACCGGGGTGCCGCAGGTGAAGCCGTCGGCGGAGGTGGACAGCAGCATGTCGGCGTTCGCGTGCAGGCCGACCTGCCGCAGCACCTCGGCCATGCGGACGCCGAGCCAGCGGGCGTTGCCGACGAGGTCGCCGCCGACCTCGTTGGAGACGCAGGTGAGCGTGACGTCGGCCTCGGTGAGCGGCATCTTGAGAAGGTCGGCGTAGGTGATCTCGATGGGGCGGTCGACCATGCCGTGGATGCGGAGCGTCCAGTCGTTCGGATCGACTTGGGGGACGATCAGGGCCGTGTCGATCCTATAGAAATCCTGATTTTTCGTGATAAAGGGAGACAAACCGCTGATGCGGAAGTCCGCGCCTGCGGGGATGGGCTTGGCCGGAGTCGCCGGGGTGGGGAGCGCCAAGCGCACCCGGGCGGCGCTCACCGTCCGCCGATCGCCGACCTGCCACCCGAGCAGGGCGGACGCGCCGGCGACCACCGCACCACCGGCGACCCCGGTCAGCAGCCGCCGCCGATCGAACGCCGGCTCCGCCCCCGTCCGTGGCTCCTCATCCGTGGCGCCGTGATCGGTGACCTCGGCCGCCTGGTGGCCGCGTGCGCCTGCCGCCCGGCGTACCAGCCACGAGAGCGCCCACGCACCGGCCGCCACTCCCACCACGGTCGGCAGCGCGTCCAGGCCCCCGGCGCTGTCCGGCCGGGTCACGACCGCGAGCACCCCGACCACCCCGAACACGGCCAGCCCCGCGAAGCCGTAGGCGAGCCGCCGCAGGGCCAGCACCCCGATGGCGGCGGCGACCCCCGCGAGCACCACCAGCACCCCGCCGACGAGCACGGGCTTGTCGTAGAAACCGAACGTCTCTTTCGCGAACTCCACGACCGGGGCCGGCGACAGATCGACCGTGGCGTCGGCCACCGCGAGAACGGGAAACGCCTCCGGTCTGACGAACCCCGCCACGAGCAAGGCCGTCCCCAGGGCCACTCCCCCGGACACCCATCCCACCAAGGCTCCCGCCCAGGCGGGCGCCATCGAATTCCTCTGCACAATGCGACGCTACGCCGCCTGGCACCGCCGGGTTCTTACACGACGGTTACGAGGTCACGCACGATCGGCGCCAGCGCACGGAAGGCCCGCCCCCGGTGGCTGATGGCGTCCTTCTCCTCGGCGGACATCTCGGCCGTGGTGCGGTCGTGGCCGTCGGGTAGAAAGATCGGGTCGTAGCCGAACCCGTTGGACCCGCGCGGCGTGGTGACGAGACGGCCCTGGAGCGTGCCCTCGACCACGCGGGACTCACCGGACGGCAGAGCCAGCGCGGCGGCGCAGGCGAAGAAGGCGGTCAGCCGGTCCGCCGGCACGTCGGAGAGCTGCGCGAGCAGCAGGTCGAGATTGGCCTGATCGTCACCGTGCCGCCCCGACCAGCGGGCGGAGAAGACGCCGGGCATGCCGTTGAGCACGTCGACGCACAGCCCGGAGTCGTCGGCGACCGCCGGCAAGCCGGATCCCTGGGCGACGGCGTGCGCCTTGAGCAGGGCGTTTTCCTCGAACGTCACCCCGGTCTCGGCGACCTCACCGATCGAGGGGAACTCCTCGAGCCCCACGATCTCGAACCCGGACAGGATGCGCCGCAGCTCGGCGATCTTGCCCGCGTTGCGGGTGGCCAGCACGATCTTCATGACCCCAGCGTCTCCCGCTGGATCAGCGTGAGCTCCTCGCAGCCGACCACGGCGAGGTCCAGCAGCTGGTCGAGCGCGCCCCGGTCGAACGGGGAGCCCTCGGCGGTGCCCTGCACCTCTACGAAGCTGCCCTCCCCCGTCATGACGACGTTCATGTCGGTCTCGGCGGCGACGTCCTCGGTGTAGCAGAGGTCGAGCATCGGCACCGCGCCGACCACTCCGACCGAGACCGCCGAGACCGAGCCGATCAGCGGGTCCCCCGGGCACATGCGCCGCTCGCGCATCCAGGCGACCGCGTCGGCCAGCGCCACGTATGCACCGGTGATCGCGGCGGTCCTGGTGCCGCCGTCGGCCTGCAGGACGTCGCAGTCGAGCAGAATGGAGTTTTCCCCCAACGCCTTGTAATCGACGCAAGCGCGCAGCGAACGCCCGATCAACCGCGAAATCTCGTGAGTGCGTCCGCCGATTTTGCCGCGGACCGATTCGCGATCGTTACGAGTATTGGTCGCTCGCGGGAGCATGGCATATTCGGCCGTAACCCAGCCCTGCCCGCTGCCTCTCCGCCAGCGCGGCACGCTGTCCTGGACCGAAGCCGCGCACAACACCTTGGTGCCGCCGAATTCGACCAGCACCGAGCCTTCGGCATGGGCGAGCCAATGCCGGGTGATGGTGATCGGGCGAAGCTGGTCAGGGTTGCGGCCATCCTGTCTGGACATGCAGATCACCCTATCTCCGAGCCACAACGCTCTTGACCAAATGTGTCCGACACATGGATCCTTACGCAATGACAACGGGGGTGTTGCGGAACCCTGACTTCCTTCGCTTCCTCAGCTCGCATGTCGCCAACGAAGTTGGCGCGAATGTCTCCCGCGTGGCTCTCCCGCTGGTCGCGGTGTTCGTGCTGCACGCGGGTCCCGCGGAGGTCGGCCTGCTCGCCTCGCTGCAGACGGCCGCCTATCTGCTGATCGGCCTGCCCACGGGGGTGTGGGTCGACAGGATGCGCCGGCGCCGCGTGATGGTGGTCTCCGACCTGTCCAGGTTCGTGCTGCTCGGAAGCATTCCGGTGGCGGCCGAGCTGGGCGTGCTGACCATCGAGATGATGTTCGCGGTGGCGCTGCTCGCTGGCACGGCCCAGGTCTTCAACGACGTGGCGGACCAGACATATTTGCCCAAGCTGGTCAACAACCAGCAGCTCACCGACGGCAACGCGAAGCTGGAGGCCGTGCGCTCGGGGGCGGTCCTGGCCGGGCCCGCCCTGGGAGGCGCGCTGGTGCAGCTGTTCGGCGCGTCGCGCACGATGGTCGCCACCGCGCTGGCCTCGCTCGCGTCGGTGCTCGTGCTGTCCTCGATCAAGGCGCCGGACAAGCGGCCCGCGCACGCCGAGCACCCGCCCATGCTGCGCGGGATCGGCGAGGGGCTTGCCTACGTTTGGAACGATCGCTTACTGCGCATGTTCGTGGCGTCGTCGACGATCGGCAACCTCTGCGTCAGCGCGGTGCTGGGCCTGTCGGTGTTGTTCCTGGCCGAGGAGGTCGGGCTGGCGCCCGGCGTCATCGGCGTGCTGCTCATGTCGGGCGGGCTCGGCGGCCTGATCGGCGGCTTGAGCGGGGGCTGGTTGTCCAGGAAGTACGGCACGGCCCGCATGACCTGGCTGGCCGTCACGGTGGGCGCGCCTTTCAGCCTGCTGCTGCCGATGACTCAGGCCGACTGGCGGATGGTGTGCTTCGCGATCACCTCGATCATGTTGTCGTGGAGCGCTGCCCTGTCGAACGTGGGACAGATCACCTATCGGCAGACGGTGACCCCCGAGCACCTGCTGGGCCGGGTCAACGCCTCGGTGAGGTTCATGGTGTGGGGCGCCATGCCGCTGGGCGCGCTGCTCGGCGGCCTCGTCGCCCAGCAGATCGGCGTACGTCAAACGCTCTGGGTGTTCCTGGCGGGCAGGGTGCTGGCGTTCGTGCCGCTGCTGTTCTCCCCGCTGCCCCGCCTGCGTGACTTCGACGAGGTTCAGGCGAGGTCGTAGACCGCGCCGCTGCGGGCCAGCTCGAACGGGCCGTCGTAGCCGCCTCTGGAAGCGTCGTCGAGCACGGTGGCCTGGTCGTTCCAGGGGACGAGGTGGGTGAGCACGAGCCGGCCGACGTCGGCCTTGGCGGCGTGCTCGGCGGCCTGGCGGCCGGTCAGGTGCAGGTCGGCGGGCAGGCCCGGCTGCTCGACGAACGACGCCTCGCACAGCAGCAGGTCCGCGCCCGCGGCCAGCTTCACCAGCTCCTCGCACTCGCCGGTGTCGCCGGAGTAGGTCACGGCCTTGCCGCCGGCCGCGACGCGAAAGCCGTAAGCCTCGACCGGGTGGTTGACCAGGCCCGCGGTGAGGGTGAACGGTCCGATCTCGAACGAGCCGGGTTCGAGCGGCACGAAGTCGAACGCGGTCTCCAGGCCGGGCTCGTCCGGCATGCCGTACGCGGCCGACAGCCGGGCGGGGGCGGCGGCGGGCGCGTAGACGGGCACGGCCGGATACGGCGCGGCCGGCCCGTACGTCCGCGCCACGTGGTAGCCGCAGATGTCCAGGCAATGGTCGGCGTGCAGATGGGTCAGGCAGATCGCGTCCACCTCGTACAGGCCGATGTGGCGTTGCAGCGCGCCCAGCGACCCGCTGCCGAGGTCGAGCAACATCCTGAACCCGTCCTTCTCGAGGAGGTAGCAGGACGCTGGGCTGTCGGGCCCGGGAAAGCTGCCTGAGCATCCGACGATGGTCACCTTCATGTGGGCCTCCCGTTAAAGGTAGTACCCCCCACTGGTGCGACTTCGACCGCATCGATCTCCGGGCCCAGGAAGCGTCGCCCGAGCCGAGCGAAGAGCAGGGAGTCGCCGGTGGCGCGGAAGCGGTGCCGGGGGGTGGCCTCGCTTCCGGCCGCCAGTTCGCGGTCGTGCAGGATCCGGTAGACGTCCTTGGCCGTCTCGTCCGCGCTGGAGACCAGCGTGACCTCGTCACCGGCGACGTAGGAGATCGCGCCGGTGAGCAGGGGATAGTGGGTGCAGCCGAGGATGAGAGTGTCGCACCCGGCGGCCCTGACGGGCTCCAGGTAGTCGCGCACGACCTCGATGAGCTCGTCGCTCATCGTCTCGCCTCGTTCGACGTATTCCACCAGGCGCGGGGCGGCCACGCCGGTGAGCTGGACGTCGGGAGCCGCGGTGAAGGCGTCGTGATAGGCCATGGACTCGATGGTGGCCCGGGTGGCGATCACGCCGACTTTCCCGTTGCGGGTGGCGCGCACCGCCCGCCTGGTGGCGGGCTGGATCACCTCGACGACCGGCACGTCGTAGCGCTCGCGGGCGTCACGCAGCACGGCGGCGCTGGCGCTGTTGCACGCGATCACGAGCATCTTGACGTCGTGCTCGACGAGGTGGTCCATCACCTCCAGGGCGTAGGCGCGGACCTCCGCGATGCGTTTCGGCCCGTACGGCTGACGGGCCGTGTCGGCCACGTAAGTGATCGATTCGTGGGGCAACTGGTCGAGGATCGCTCGGGCGACCGTCAAGCCGCCGACCCCGCTGTCGAAGATCCCAATACTCGTGTCCGGCACGCTTCAGAGGGTAAGCGACCTGCCCTCCGAACACTGCGTAAGAATCCTCACAGTCCCTTCGGGCCTGTGAGGAACCTGCTGTGTCTATTGGCTCACTCGCTACGCTCGCTCACAGTCCCTTCGGGCCTGTGAGCAAGCTGCTGTGTCTATTGGCTCACTCGCTACGCTCGCTCACGGCAACACGTGGGCTTGAAGGGGTGTTGCGTTGCTCACATCAGCCCCTGCCGACGCGTGCGAGCTGACGCGCCTGAGCCACCAGGCGACCGGCGGAGTCGCGCACCTCGACCTCTTCGTCGAACCAGCCGTCGGAGATCAGCCGGCCGCTGCCGAGCAGGGTCAGCCAGCCGGGCGCGGGCAGCGCGCGCAGGTGCCAGGTGAGGTCCACGGTCGGCGCCCAGCCGCGCGCGCCCGCCGAGAACACCACGGGCGGCAGCGCGTCCACGGCCAGCGCCAGCACGTACGGGTCCGGGTCCTGCGGCTCGGCCATCCTGAAGTACGCCCGCGACTCGGGCCTGCCGGTGGGGTTGCCGGTCAGCCAGCCGATCGTGGGCGGGTCGAAGAGCAGCTCCATCTGGGCGCTCAGGGTCATACCCGATTCCGGCTTGGGGTCGGGGAGCTTGACGCAGTCCTCGAGGGCCGGCATGTCATGCGCTGATTTTTCGGCATAAATCGGCCCGACGTCATTCAACGTGGCCGTCGTGATCAGGCTCTCGATCTGCGCCACGCCATCCTGTACGAGCGTGGCCCGGGCGAAGGCGGCCGTCCTGCCCGCCTTCAGCGGCTCCACCTTGACCTGGGCGGGACCGGGCGCCGGCGCCTTGAGGAACTGCGCGGTCGTGCTCACCGGATGGTCGAACGGCGAGGCGTCCACCGCCGCGCGCAGGATCACCGCCATGAGGTAGCCGCCGTTGAGCGGGCCGCCGATGGCGTATCCGGGGTCGATGCACACGTCGTAGGTGCCGTCGTCAACCCTGATCGCCTGCGTGGCCTCGTCGAACTTGGTCATCCGCTCCCGCCTCAGCCTGGAACTATATTCTAGTAGCCCCATACTCTACGACATGCGTCTGCCAGCGCGCCTACCTGCGAAAACATAGTCGGGCTGAGAGAGTTTGATCATGGCAGTTGTCACCGAACTCATAGGCCAGTCCGTCTGGGACTGCCACGGGGTGTGGGTCGGTCACGTCGTCGACATCCGCATGATCAAGCACAAGGGCGAGCTCCAGCAGAGCCACACCGTCAACGGACTTGTCGTGTCCAGCCGGCGCGCGCCGCTCCTGCTCGGGCTCACCCGCACCCTCCACGGGCGCGTCCCCTGGCTCTCCCGGGTCCTGTCACGGGTGATCTACGCGGGGTGCACGTTCGTGCCGTGGTCGAGCGTCGCCGACTACGCGAGCGGCGAGGTGCATATCGATGTGCTCAGAAAGGAGCTCCCCAGAGTCTGATTTCGACTTCAGCACATTGCAAGCGGCTGACAAGCAACATCAGATAACTTCTCTGTGGCTAAAAGTCCACATTGTGAGTTGAGTGATGTCTGCGAATAATCCCCCTTACGGCCAGGATCCTGACCGGACTACGGCGTACAACTGGAACCAGGGGCAGCCGTACCCTCCGCAGCAGCCTTACCCCCAGCAGCCGTCCTACGGCGAACAGGGGGCTTATGGGCAGCAGGGCCATGACCAGCAGGGCGCCTACGGTCAGCAGGGCAACCCTGGTCAGCAGCCCTACGGCCAGCAACAGCCGGCCCATGGACAGCAGGCGTACGGTCAGCAGGCTTACGGGCAGCAGCAGCAGCCGTACGGGCAGCAGGCCCAGGGTGGCTGGCAGCAGGAGCAGATGCCGCAGGGCGGCTGGCAGCAGGAGCAGAGTTGGCAGCAGGGCCAGTACGCGCAGCCAGGATGGCAGCAGCAGGGGCCTGAAGGCTTCGGCCCGGCCGGGCCGGCCAAGAAGAGCCGCAAGGGCTGGCTGATCGCGGGCGCCGCGACCCTCGCGGTGGTCCTGCTCGGCGGCGGCGCGGTGTGGGCCGTGGGCGCCATCGGCGGCGGCGGCGCGCAGCCGAACGACGTCCTGCCCGCCAACTCCATCGCCTACGCCCGCCTCGACCTGGACCCGGCCGCGAACCAGAAGCTGGCGCTGTTCCAGCTCGCCAGGAAGTTCACGGTCACCAAGGACTCCTTCACCGGCGAGGACCCGCGTAAGGCGCTGTTCGACACCATCAACAAGGACTCCGACAGCAAGATCGACTTTGCCAAGGACGTCGACCCGTGGCTGGGCAGCAGGATCGGCTTCGCCGCCGTCCCCTCCGGCAAGCAGGAGCCCGACTTCGCGGTGGCCGTCCAGGTCAAGGACCAAGAGCAGGCCAAGGCCGGCATCGCCAAGCTGATGGACGGCGACAAGTACGGCATCTCCTTCCGCGACGACTACGCGCTCCTCACCGCCAACCAGGGGCTGGCCGACAAGTACGCCCAGGCCGAGGGCAGCCTGGCCGACAACGCGGAGTTCAGCGAGGACATGGGTGCGGTCGGCGAGCAGGGCGTGCTGTCCTTCTGGGCCGACATGGGCGGCCTGATCGACCTGGCCAAGAAGGAGCTCCCCGCCGACCAGCGGGCGGCGATCGACAAGATCAAGGACGCCAGGTTCGCCGGCGCCCTGCGCTTCGACAGCGCCTACGTCGAGCTCGCCGGTACGGTGCGCGGCGGCACGGGCATGCTGCCCCAGGGCGACCTGCCCAAGGCCAACCTGGGCACCCTGCCCGCCACCACGGCCGGCGCGCTGTCGATCTCCGGCCTGGACCAGGTCGTCACCAAGCAGTGGTCCGAGATCGAGAAGCAGGCCTCGGCGACCGGGGCCGCGGAGATCAAGCAGCTCATCGAGCAGGCCAAGACCCAGTTCGGCCTGGAGCTGCCGGCTGACCTCGCCACGGTCTTCGGCAAGAACTTCACGCTGGCGGTGGACAGCGAGGGCCTGAACAGCGACCAGATCAAGGGCGGCGTCCGCATCGCCACTGACCCGGCCAAGGCGCAGGCCATCCTCGACAAGATCCAGCAGGCGATGACCTCCAGCGGGCAGCCGGCTCCCCAGATCGCCAAGGTCGCCGGGGACGGGGTCTTCACGGTGGCGACGACCGACGAGTACGCCAAGAAGCTGGCCGAGGAGGGCACGCTGGGCGACTCGGAGACGTTCCAGACCGCGATCCCGAACGCGGGGGAGGCCACATCGGCGGTCTTCGTCGACCTCGACAAGCTGGAGAGCCTCTACCTCAAGACCATGCAGGGCGACGAGAAGGCCAACCTGCAGGTGCTGAGGGCCATCGGCATCAGCGGCACCCAGACCGACACCGAGGCGACGTTCTCGATGCGGGTCCTGTTCAACTAAGGGCATAACGAAAGGGCGGCCGGTCTCCTGACCGGCCGCCCTTTCGTGTTCCAGGCGCTCAGGCCCAGAGCTGGCCTTCGAGGCGTTCTTCCGCCTCGTCCAGGGTGCCCTCGTAGGCGCCCGTGGACAGGTATTTCCAGCCGCCGTCGGCCACCACGAACACGACGTCGGCACGCTCTCCCGCCTTGACCGCCTTCGCGGCCACCCCGAGCGCCGCATGCAGCGCGGCCCCTGTCGAGACGCCGGCGAAGATGCCCTCCGCGGCCAGCAGCTCGCGAGTGCGCCGCAGCGCGTCCGCGGAGCCGACCGAGAAGCGGGTGGTCAGCACGGACTCGTCGTAGAGCTCGGGGATGAACCCCTCGTCCACGTTACGCAGCCCGTAGACCAGCTCGCCGTAACGCGGCTCGGCGGCGACGATCTGCACGTCCGGCACCCGCTCGCGCAGGAACCGGCCCACTCCCATCAACGTCCCCGTCGTGCCGAGCCCGGCCACGAAGTGGGTGACGGTCGGCAGGTCCTCGAGGATCTCGGGGCCCGTGGTCTCGTAGTGCGAGCGCCAGTTGGCCGGGTTTCCGTATTGGTAGAGCATCACCCAGGAGGGGTTTTTTGCCGCCAGGTCCTTGGCCACGCGCACGGCCTCGTTCGAGCCGCCGGCCGCCGGAGAGGAGATGATCTCGGCGCCCCATATGCGCAGCAGCTGGCGCCGCTCCTCGGAGGTGTTCTCCGGCATGACGCAGATCAGCTTGTAGCCCTTGAGCTTGGCCGACATGGCGAGCGAGATGCCGGTGTTGCCGCTGGTGGGCTCCAGGATCGTGCAGCCGGGCGTGAGCAGGCCGTCCTTCTCGGCCTGCTCGACCATCCACAGTGCGGGCCGGTCCTTGATCGAGCCGGTCGGGTTGCGGTCCTCCAGCTTCGCCCAGATCCGTACGTCGGCGGACGGCGACAACCTCGGCAGGCCGACGAGCGGCGTGCGACCCACCGAGTCGATCAGCGATTCGAAACGCATGTCACCCGCCGGCGACGGCAGGAAGGACGGTCACCGTGTCACCGTCGGACACCGGCGTGCCGAGGCCGCCCAGGAAGCGCACGTCCTCGTCGTTGAGGTAGACGTTGACGAAGCGGCGCAGGCCGCCCTGGTCGACCAGGCGGTCCTTGATGCCCGGGTGGCGGGACTCCAGATTGGTGATCAGCTCGTCAAGGGTGGCGCCCTCGGCGCTCACGGCCTTCGCACCGTCGGTGTAGTTGCGCAGAATGGTCGGGATGCGAACCTCGATGGCCATCGCGGTCAGTCTCCTCATGTCATGTCGTCGTCCCATCGGCAGACAACGCCGACGGCTGAAAGGGGATTCCAGGCTCAGTGACGTCAGTGGCGACAGTCGTAGACGACGACAGCCGGAGTATGCGCGAAGAGGAAGCTCTGCACCGGCCGGACCATCATGGGAGAAACCTTACCTCTTCCTCGGTAATCACTCCGTCGAGGATCCGGTAGGAGCGGAACTCCGCCTTGTCGTCGTCCCTGGTGGAGACCAGGACGTAGTGCGCGTTGGGCTCGGAGGCGTAGGACACGTCGGTGCGTGACGGGTAGGCCTCGGTGGCGGTGTGGGAGTGGTAGATCACGACGGGTTCCTCGTCGCGGTCGTCCATCTCGCGCCACACGCGCAGCTGCTCCATCGAGTCGAAGCGGTAGAAGGTGGGCGAACGCTCGGCGTTCGCCATGGGGACGAACCGCTCGGGAACGCCGTTCTTGCCCGCGATCACACCGCACGCCTCGTCGGGGTGGTCGGCCCGGGCATGGGCGACGATCTTGTCCGCCAGTTCCTGCGAGATCGAGAGCATGCCCGGAAATTACCAGAGCGCTCGGACCAGGCTGTCCTGGAGGTAGGTCAACCAGTCATAGGTGACATAGGCCGGGTATCTGGGGTCGTCCTCGGACATCATGGCGATCTCATCGTGGATCTCCTCGGTCACCTCCAGCTTGGTGCCGAGGGTGAGCCGGATGTCGTTGAGCGCCCGCAGCCACGCCTGGGCCTGCTCGGGTGTCAGGTCGAAGCGCCCGGACGCGGCGCTGTCGAGCACGGTCTGCGCGTCGGCCCGTTTGCCGTCGCGCAGCGTGGCCTCGGTGTAGCGGCGGAACTCGGCCGCCTCTTTGTCGTCTTCGTACGCCGACGGGAACAGGCGCGCCAGCACCGGGTCCGACGGAGCCTCGGTCGAGCCGATGCCCAGCGCCCGCTCCAGCGGATCGTCGCTCGTCTGCCCAGGCGTCACGAGGCCGAGCGTCATCGACACGAGCGAGCGCAGCAGCGAGACCTCCGCGGCCTCGAAGCGCGCGACGACTCCGCCACCTTTGCCCGGCGAGAACCCCGAACTCACCCGCACCTCTTCACGTGTATCACTTGACCGAATCCGGCTGGAGCGTCGCCCACAGGCCGTAGGAGTGGAGAATCTGCACATCGCGTTCCATCTCTTCGCGCGTGCCGCTGGACACGACCGCCTTACCCTTGTGGTGTACGTCCAGCATGAGTTTCTCGGCCTTCTCCTTGGTGTAGCCGAAGACCGTTTGGAAGACGTAGGTCACGTAGGACATGAGGTTGACTGGGTCGTTCCAGACGATGGTTACCCATGGCAGATCGGGCCGGACGTCCGATGACGGACGCTCGACGGCGATTGGAGCGGTGCTACCCACATCCCCGAGTCTGCCCTATCTGGGCCGTAGTCTTCGAGTCGTGACAATGACCATGAGCACTGCGTTGCTCACAGATCACTATGAGCTGACGATGCTGCAGGCCGCGCTGCGAAGCGGGGCGGCCCACAGACGCGCGGTCTTCGAGGTGTTCGCCCGACACCTGCCGGGCGGGCGGCGCTACGGGGTTGTCGCCGGGACGGGACGTGTCCTGGACGAGCTCGAACACTATCGTTTTGGTGACAATGAACTCACCTACCTGCACGCGCGCCAGGTCGTGGACGACGCCACTCTGGCGTTTCTGGCTGATTACCGGTTTTCGGGCAACATCTACGGCTACCGCGAGGGTGACCTCTATTTCCCCGCCTCTCCCATCATGGTCGTGGAGGGCACCTTCGCCGAGGCTGTAGTGCTGGAGACGCTGATCCTGTCGATCCTCAATCACGACTGCGCGATCGCCTCCGCCGCCTCCCGCATGACCAACGCCGCGGGCAAGCGCCCGATCATCGAGATGGGCTCGCGGCGGACGCACGAGAGCGCGGCGGTGGCCGCCGCCCGGGCCGCGTATATCGCCGGGTTCGCCTCGACCTCCAACCTGATGGCCGGGCAGAAGTACGGCATCCCCACGGCCGGCACGGCGGCGCACGCCTTCACACTGCTGCACGACTCCGAGCGGGCGGCGTTCGAGGCCCAGATCGCCTCGCTCGGGCCGGAGACGACCCTGCTGGTGGACACCTACGACGTGCCGGAGGCGGTCCGCACGGCGGTGGAGCTGGCCGGGCCCAAGCTCGGCGCGGTCCGCATCGACTCCGGCGACCTGGCCGCCGCGGCGCAGGAGGTGCGCGAGCAACTCGACGCGCTCGGCGCCTTCAACACCCGCATTCTGGTCACCTCGGACCTGGACGAATACGCCATCGCCGCGCTCGCCGCCGCCCCGGTGGACGGGTACGGGGTGGGCACCTCGCTGGTGACCGGGTCAGGGGTGCCCACGGCGGCACTGGTGTACAAGCTGGTGGCGCGGGAGACGGCCGCGGGCAAGCTGGAGCCTGTGGCCAAGCGCTCGGTGGGCAAGCCGTCGCGGGGCGGGCGCAAGGAGGCGTATCGGGTGCTGGACTCCTCCGGCCATGCCGAGACCGAGCTGATCACCACTGGGGGCGTGGTCCCCGAGGGCGGCATTCCCCTGCTGCACGAGCTGGTGCGCGAGGGCGAGGTCGTCGGCGCGGAGCCCCTGTCCGCCGCCCGCGAACGCCACGCGCAGGCCGTCGCCACACTCCCGCTGGAGGCCCTCCACCTGGGCCGGGGGTACGCGGCGGTCCCCACGGAGTTCGCCTGACGTATCGTGCCACTATGGGCACCGCATTGATCATCGTCGATGTGCAGAACGACTTCTGCGAGGGTGGCAGCCTTCCCGTGGCCGGCGGGTCCGCGGTGGCGGCGGCGATCACCCGCCACGTGGCCGACCACGGCTACGACCATGTGGTCGCCACCCGCGACTACCACGTCTCCCCCGGCGACCACTTCTCGGAGTCGCCCGACTACCTTTCGAGCTGGCCGGCCCACTGCGTGGCCGGCACGCCGGGGGCGGACTTCCATCCGTCGTTCGACGTGTCGGCGGTGGAGGAGGTCTTCAGCAAGGGGACCTACGCGGCGGCGTACAGCGGGTTCGAGGGCGTGTCCGGCGACGAGGTGTCGCTCGTGGACTGGCTCAGGGAGCGCGGGGTGCGCGAGGTGGACGTCGTGGGCATCGCCACCGACCACTGCGTGCGCGCCACGGCCCTGGACGCGGTCAAGCACGGCCTGGCGGTGCGCGTCCTGCTGGACCTCACGGCCGGCGTCTCGCGCACCACGACGGAGGCGGCGATGGAGGAGCTGAAGAATGCCGGCGCCACCTTGCGGGGAGCGCCTGCCGTGGGCTGATCTCCTGCCGTCCATCACGCTGCGCAACGCTGCGGTGATGTGATATCAAGAGGGGCGGACGCTCTCCGCAGTCATGACGACACGGAGAGTGACACGTCTTCCTCGTCGTGGGAGGTTCTTCATGCTGGCCCTCTCCTTAGGAGCGGCCTGGCTGCTCCTCGGCCCGCTCAGCCTGTGGCTCCTCATCAAGGGCAGCGCCGCCGAGCGCATGCGCGCGATCGTCACGCTGGCGCTGCTGGAAGGCGGCACGATCGTGATGAGCCAGCTCGCTCAGGATTCCATCCCTGAGCACTCCGTGGTGTCCCACGACGTGTCACCGGCACCTGTCTGCGACGAACGCACCCCTGCCCCACGATCCGCCAGGGTCGGCAGGGCGCTCGTGCTGGCCTGGCCCGCCGTCCGCCGCGAATGCGAGACGGCCAAGGTCACCGTCCGCACCAAGGGGAGGCGGCTGCTGGTCTGGGTGCGTACGGCCCCGGGTCCAGGGGATCGCCGGACCGCCCTTCCCGTACGCGTCAAAGGCGACACGGCCCGCGTAACAGTCCCGTTGCCTGAAAAATCAGGCCATATCCCGGTTGATGGCCGCAGCGGCCGCCGGATCCCGGCACCGATGACGTAGCCATCTGGATGGAGCACTGCCATGCCGTACATCACCGCGGCCGACCGCACCGCGATCTTCTACAAGGACTGGGGCTCCGGCCAGCCGGTCGTGTTCAGCCACGGCTGGCCGCTCAACGCCGACGCCTGGGACAGCCAGTTGCGCCTGGTGGCCGAGAACGGCTACCGCGCCATCGCCCATGACCGCCGCGGCCACGGACGCTCCACACAGGCGTGGAGCGGCAACGACATGGACACCTACGCCGACGACCTGTTCAGTCTCCTGGAGACGCTGGACCTGCGCGGCGCGATCCTGGTCGGCCACTCGACGGGCGGCGGCGAGGTGGCGCGCTTCCTCGGCCGCCACGGCAGCTCCCGCGTCTCCAAGGCCGTGCTCCTGGGCGCCGTGCCGCCGCTGATGCTCAAGACGGACGCCAATCCCGGAGGGGTGCCCATCGAGGTCTTCGACGACATCCGCGCGGGCGTGCTGGCCGACCGCTCGCAGTTCTACAAGGACCTCAGCGCCCCCTTCTACGGCGCCAATCGGCCCGGCTCGACTGTCTCGCCGGGCACGCGGGAGGCGTTCTGGCTGATGAGCATGCAGTGCGGGCTGAAGGGCGCCTACGACTGCGTCAAGCAGTTCTCGGAGACGGACTTCACCGAGGACCTGCGGCGCATCGACGTGCCGACGCTGATCGCGCACGGCGACGACGACCAGATCGTGCCCATCGCGAACGCCGCCATCAAGTCGGCCGAGCTGGTCAAGGATGCCACGCTGAAGGTGTACGAAGGGGCTCCGCACGGCCTGACGGGCTCGTTCAACGACGACTTCAACGCCGATCTGCTGGCCTTCATCCAAAGCTGATCGATTGGGGCCGATCGGTTCGGCTAGGGTGGTCCGCCGTGACCGAACCGGACTTCCTGCGCGCCACCCGGGCGTCCTATGACGCCATGGCCGTCGACTACGCCGACTTCTTCCGTGACTCGCTGGCGGGCATGCCGCTGGACCGGGCGATGTTCGCCGCGTTCGCCGAGCTCGTACGGGACTCCGGGCCCGTGGCGGACGTCGGCTCCGGTCCGGGGTGGGTCACGGCGCACCTGCACGAGCTGGGGCTGGACGTCTTCGGCGTGGACCTGTCGCCGGAGATGGTGGCACTGGCCGGGCGGACATATCCCGGCCTGCGGTTCGAGGAGGGCTCGATGCTCGCCCTGGATCTGCCCGACGGGAAGCTGGGCGGTCTGGTGGCCTACTACTCGATCATTCACGTTCCGCTGGAGCGCGTGCCCGAGGTGTTCGCCGAGTTCCACCGGGTGCTGGCTCCAGGGGGTCACACGCTGGTGGCGTTCCAGGTCGGGGACGAGCCGGTGCACCGTACGGACGGGTTCGGCCACCCGATCTCGCTGGACTTCCACCGCCGGCAGCCGGACCAGATCGCCGAGCTGCTCTGCGCGGCGGGCTTCGTCGTGGATGCCCGTCTGCTCCGCGAGCCCCGGCCGGGCACCGCCTACGAGTTGACGCCGCAGGCCATGCTCCTGGCTCGCAAGCCTCTCGGTCTCTAGGGGTTCAGGGCGTGGCCACGGCCAGCCGCAGGGCGTCGTCGAACTTCGCGAAGACCTCGAACGCGTGCCGCAGCCCGGTGATCGACAGCACCCTGGCCATGACCCCATGAACCCCGCCGAGCAACAGCCTGGTCCCCCGGGCCTCGCAGCGCTGCATGACGCTGACGAGCTCGCTCATCCCCAGGGAGTCGCAGAACGCCACCCCGCCGAGGTCCAGGATCAGGAAGGGCTGCGGGGGCAGCTCCCAGATGCGTTGCAGGTGCTCGCGCAGCACGGGCACCGCGTTGACGTCGAGCTCGCCCTCGAGCCTCATGATGATGGCGTTTCTTGAGAGGCCTGAAGTCACACTGAGCGTCGGCTTCCGGTAGGCCTCAGATGACATTGGCGAAGTCCTTTGCACATCTCAAGACGAGCCAAGAGAGGTTGTTGCCGCTTCCACCAAGCTTCTAACAGAAGGCCACTGCTCTGTGTCCAAATGCATAGGCCGCGGCGGAAGCGGCCAGGCCGGACGCGCGCAGCGCCGGGGGGCGAAGCGCCGCGCGGGAAGGCGTACTCAGACCGCGAGGGTCAGGTACGCGAGAACCAGGACGGTGAGGATCACTACCAGGACGCTCGTGCCGCTGACCACCATGATGATGCGCGTCCGCCGGGCCATCCAGCGGATCGCGGCCACCACCAGGGTGATCATGGTCGCCACGATGAGGAGCGACCAGGTCTTGGTGTCGGTCGGAGGGGGCATTGCCACTGAGAGGTACAGAGCCAGATCTGTCATAAAGGTTTCCCTGGTGCGATGCGCTGTGACAGGAACCTTGCCTGTATTCAGAGAACTTCAGCATCCTTAACTGAAGTTTGTCTCTCTTTATGATTCCCTCGCTGAACCCAGGACATTCGCACACTGCCGCCAGAGATGCGTGGCTAGACTGAGGGCTCTTGTGCGCCCGATTCTCGCCAGTAGACCGTTCCGTTACGGCCTAGCTGCGAATTCTCCATCGACTCGGGCAGCCGAATAGGCGTTTACTAGAATTTTGTGAAGTTCACACGAATGAGGCCGACATGAGCGGTGACGACGTCGCGGGGACGGCGCTTGCGCACCGTCTGCGTGAGCTCCGCGAAAGCCACTGGCCTGATGTGCATGTCACGCAGGCCCAGCTGCGCGAGGCGTTCAAGATCAGCGTGCCGCTGATCTCCTCCTGGGAGTCGAGCTCGGTGATCAAGATCCCGCCGTTGCATCGGCTGGAGAAGTACGCCAGGTTCTTCGCGACCAAACGATCCGTCGACAACGGCAGGGCCCGCCTGCTCGACGAATCCGAGCTGACCCCGGACGAACGCGAGGAGCACAAGAAGTTGCTCGCCGAGCTGATCAAGCTCCGTCAGCAGGCGCTGCGGCAGCAGAGCGCAGGCGAGGTCTTCGAGCCGGACCTGGCCGAGGGCGCCCGCCGCCGCGGCCCGTGGCATTTCCCCAGGGGCGAGCCGATCACGATCATCTGCTCGCAGATCCCCGAAGAGGACCGCGCCAGGATCCCGAAGGCGGACCCCGACAACGCCGATTACGTCGCGCTCTACCGATACTCGGATCTGGACTCGTTATTCGAGTTGTGGGGTCACGTGCGCAGCGTGAACCCGCACAGCCGGGGGGTCGTGCGCACCATGGCCGATCTCCAATCCGACGACCTGACCACCCATGTCGTGCTCCTGGGCGGCGTGGACTACAACGCGGTCACCGAGTACACGCTCACGCGGATCGAGCTCCCCGTGCGGCAGATCCCCGACTGGGCGGGCGAGAAGGGACCCTATTTCGAAGTCGAGAGGGACGGGGACACGCAGCGGTATTATCCGGTCACGGTGGGTTCTGGCGATAGCCTGCGACTACAGGAGGACGTCGCCTTCTTCTACCGCGGCGTTAACCCCTTCAACGTCGAACGCACTTTGACCATATGCAACGGGATATACGCCAGAGGCGTGTACGGGGCGGTCCGGGCGCTGACCGACGCTCGATTCCACGACAGGAACGCCGGCTATCTGGAGTCGCGTTTCGGCGACGCGGAGTCGTACAGCATTCTGATGCGGGTCGGGGTTCAGGGCAGGGCCGTGATCACGCCTGACTGGACGATCGACGCGTTCCGGTTACACGAATGGCCGGAGCCCACCCATGGAGACTGAAATAGCAACGGTCAGGACGCAGCATCACCACGGCTCCCACAGACATCTGGTGGACGTGTACGGCGAGGGTCTCGCCGGCGCGAAGCCGGGAACCGTCGATGCCATCGTCGTCCCCACGATCCGGCATCCGACGTGGCTGAAACACGTCATTCGGCTCGCGAGCACGCTCGGCTGTCCCCTGGTGACGCTGCACAGCCGCCGCAAATGGAGCAAGCCGGAGCTCGCGGCCTTGTTGATGCCGAGTGACGTGCAGTTCATCGCGATCGACATCGGCAGTCCGGCCTCGCTCAACCTGCCGGACTTCCGGACGACGACGCTGCTGAAGAACACGCCGTTCGTCCGGGCGACCGACCTGAGCGCGAAGCGCAACATCGGGCTTCTGCTGGCCCGGCTGATGAGCTGGGAACGCATCGTCTTCCTGGATGACGACATCGAGGTAGGCAGTCATGAGGAGGTCGCGCGCGCGGCGGGTCTGCTCGACAAATACGACGCGGTGGGCATGCATATCGGTGGCTACCCGGATAATTCAGTGGTGTGCCACGCTCACCGGCTGGCCGGAGGGGATCAGGACTCGTTCGTGGGCGGCGGCGCCCTCGCCGTCGAGACGACGCGCAATCCGTCGTTCTTCCCCAACATTTACAACGAGGACTGGTTCTACCTCCTGGGTGAGACCTCGCTACGTCGGCTGGCGGTGACCGGGCAGGTGACGCAGCGCGAGTACGACCCTTTTGACCGTCCCATTCGCGCACGGGACCAAGAGCTCGGCGACGTGCTGGCGGAGGGCGTCTACTGGCTGCTGGACGGAGAGAAGAAGACGGGTTGGGCGGGCGCGACCGACCCGGCGTACTGGACCGGCTTCCTCGCCCAGCGCAAGGCGTTCATCAGCCACGTGCTGCGCCGAGTCAGGCGGCTCCCGGCGGGCTCGCTGAAGAACCGCCAGGCCATGGAGGCCTCGCTCGAAGCCGCGCTCGGCCGCCATCACCGCATCGATGAGGTGCTCTGCGTCTCCTATATCGAAGCCTGGAGGGAAGACCGCCGCCGATGGGCCGAGCACTTCGCCGGGACCCCGCAGCTGGACTCGACCGCTGACGCGATGAAATGGCTCGTGAAAGACAGTGAGCCGCAATTGCGCTGGTGGACATCCATGGCCTAGGCGCCGCTGATTCACCGGAGTGTCAACAGGGAATCTGTCCGTCCGTGGGGGCACCAGATATACGCAAAGCCGACCATACCGATCTCCGCAGGATAGTCCGGTCGCTCGGGCAGAAGACGTATTTCAGCGACCGGCTGGCCAGGCAAGAGGCCGGGCACGGGTTCCTGCTCGTCGCCTGGGAGCGGAACCTTGCGGTGGGCGACGTCTACGTGTGGCTGGCCCCCGCCGAGGAGCCGGAGTTACGCGCCCACTTACCGGGTGTGGCGCTGCTCACCCACCTGGAGGTCGTCGCCGGGCGCCGTAACGAGGGCATCGGGACGCAACTGCTGTGGGCGGCCGAGGACCGGCTCTTCGCCACCGGCCATGAACAGGTCGCCCTCGGCGTCCGGCTGGACAACCTCGCCGCGCGGCGGCTGTATCACCGCCGAGGGTATGTCGAATGGCCGCATGGGCAGGTGGCCACGACGGAGGTCGTGTATCACCCGGACGGCACGTACGAACGGCGGCCGGAGATGTGCCGCATCATGGTCAGGCAACTCGGCCGCAACCGCTTCCGCTGACGCGCCAGAAGCGGGCCGATCGCCCTGCGGGCAGGGCGATCGGCGCAAGTGCGCGAACCGGCTAACGGCGCTGGGTGGCCCAGCGGCGGATCGTGTCGATCCGCTCCTGGATCTGCTCGGCCGTGGCCTGGGCGATCGGCGGGCCGCCGCAGGAGCGTCGCAGCTCCGCATGGATGACCCCATGCGGCTGCCCCGTGCGATGGTTCCAGGCGCCCACCAGGCCGTTGAGCTCCCGCCGCAACTCGGCGATCTGCTCGTGCGGCGCCAGGGTCTCGCGCGGCTGCTCCTCCGGCTGCTGCTTGCGTTTGGCGGCCTGCTGGTCCGACTGCCGTTTGCGCAGAAGGGTCGCCACCTGGTCGGGCTCCAGCAGCCCGGGCAGGCCGATGAAGTCCTCCTCCTCGGCGGAGCCGACCTCCGCGCCGGTGCCGAACTCGCCGCCGTCGAACAGCACCCGGTCGAACGTGGCCGACGTCTCCATCGTCTCGAACGGCAGCTCGTCGCCAAGGACGTCCGGGTTGTCCTTTTTGCGGTTGGCCTGCTCCAGGAGGCTGTCGTCGAGGCCGTCCTCCGGAGGCCGCTTGTTGAGCACGTGGTCGCGCTCCACCTCCATCTCGTTGGCCAGCCCCATGAGCGTGGGCACCGAGGGGAGGAAGACCGAGGCCATCTCGCCGCGCTTGCGGGCACGCACGAAACGCCCCACCGCCTGGGCGAAGAAGAGTGGGGTCGAGGTCGAGGTGGCGTAGACGCCGACGCACAGGCGGGGGATGTCGACGCCTTCCGACACCATGCGCACGGCGACCAGCCAGCGGTCCTGCGACGCGCCGAACTCCTTGATCTTCTTCGACGCGCCGGGGTCGTCGGAGAGGACCACGGTGGCGCCCTCGCCGGTGATGTTGCGCAGGTGGCGGGCGTAGGCGCGGGCGGTCTCGTGATCGGTGGCGATGACCAGGCCGCCCGCGTCGGGCACGCCCCTGCGCACCTCGGTGAGGCGGCGGTCGGCGGCCTGCATGACCTGGCGGATCCAGTCGCCCTTGGGGTCGAGCGCGGCCCGCCACGCCTGCGAGAGCTGGTCCTTGGTGAGCGGCGTGCCGAGGGTCGCGGCGAGCTCGTCACCGGCGCGCGTGCGCCACTTCATCTCCCCGGAGTAGGCCAGGAAGATGACCGGCCGCACGACCCCGTCGTCGAGGGCGGGCCCGTAGCCGTAGGAGTAGTCGGCGACGCTGCGTTTGAGGCCCTCCCCGTCCTCCTCGTAGGCGACGAACGGGATCGGGTTGTCGTCGGACCTGAACGGCGTCCCCGTGAGCTGGACCCGGCGCGTCGCGGGCTCGAACGCCTCCTTCACGCCGTCGCCCCACGACTTGGCGTCGCCCGCGTGGTGGATCTCGTCGAAGATGATCAGCGTCTTACGCGCCTCGGTGCGCGCCCTGTGCAGGGCCGGGTGCATGGCGACCTGCGCGTACGTCACCGCGACGCCGGTGTAGTCGCGTGACGTCGTGCCCTGGCTGTTCTTGAACTCCGGATCGATGCCGATGCCGACCTTCCCGGCGGCGTCGGCCCACTGGCGCTTGAGGTGCTCGGTGGGGGTCACGATGGTGATCGCCCTGATCACCCCGCGGCTGAGCAACTCGCTGGCGATGCGCAGGGCGTAGGTCGTCTTGCCCGCCCCCGGCGTCGCCACGGTGAGGAAGTCACGTGGCTCGCGCCTGAAGTAGAGGTCGAAGGCCTCTTGCTGCCAGGCGCGCAGCTTGGGGGCGGTGCCCCACGCGGCGCGGTCTGGATAGGAAGGCGAAAGGTGGGACGCGGCGAAGGTGCTCACCGCATCACCTCTGGGGTTCGTGTGCTTCGCTCTCTCACAGTGACCCAAGACTAATCGGGCCCACCGACAAGACGTGCCGTGAGCCGTGGATTCTGGCCAAGGTCTTCCTCACGTGCTAGGCGGCTTGTCCAAGGCTGTTCATGACCGCGTCGAGGGCCTGTCTGCGTGCGGTTTCCTCGGGTTGGAGCAGCCCGACCAGCAGGACGGCCTTGTCGCCGCGAGTGACCAGCATCACTCTCATGAAGGCGGGCCGGTTGACCACATCCTGATATTCCGCCCGTAGCGCCCGGGTGTGGCCCCCGGGGATCTCCTTGTCCTCGACGATGTTCACGCGGTCGCCCTTGAGCAGGAGTCGCGAATACAGCTCCGCCGCCTGGGCCGTGGCCTCCTCGGCGTTCTCCAGGCGTCCGGGCACCGGCCTGGCCATGACCAGGCCCCCGTTCCCGTCCCTGACCACCGACGTGAACCCGGTCACCGGCGGCACCGCGCCCACGCTCCACCCCTGCGGCAACGTCGCCGTCACCCCGGCCAGCGTGTCGCTCAGCGTGCTCGTCTCCGCCTGCGGCTCGGTGATCCGCAACACCACCGCGGTCGCCCCGGTCACCAGCCCCGCCCCGGCTAACAGCGCGGCGAGCACGCCCGCCCACCGCCGCCACACGCGCGTGCCGGCGCGCCGGCGCGTCCCGGGGTCCACCGGGGTGCCGTAGAGCCGGGCGGACGGCGGCAGCGTGTCCCAGGGCGGCGCGGACAACGGCCCTCCGCCTTCCGCGCCTCGCCCCCAATCGTCACGTTCCAGGCCCCGTCCCCAGCCGCTGCCCGCGGGCGGCTCCGGGCTTCCGCCGGGGGGCCAGTCCGGACCGGAGTCGTACGCGGGGTCGCGTTCGGTGGCTCTGCGGATGCGGGGGTTCCACGGCTCGCCGAGGTCCTCGCTCTCCCCCGCGTCCAGGTCGAGCGGGTGCCGCTTCCGGGGACGCGGCTCCTCGTCGCGCGGGCTCCGGCGCGCCGGAGCCCCGCCCCCCTCGGGCTCCGTGTCCTCTGGAGGAGTACGGCGGTGCCTGGCCCCCGGCTGAGGCGGCCAGACACGGTGATCATCCTCCATGACACCTCCTTGTCCCGCTGTCCTATCACTCCTCGCCACGAGGATCCGGCGAACCGTGATCGGTGTGACGGAAGATGCGGAATTCAGCGGATGCGCCCGGCAAGCAGCGTGGCGGCCAGCCCGATGACCGCCATGAAGAGGCAGATGACGACGAACCCCGTGGCGATCTCGGCGGAGGTGTGCCCGATGAGGTTGACCAGCGCCCCGCCGACCCCGATCGCCAGCGCGGAGCCCAGCATGTCCGTCACCGACAGCGCCGCCGAGTTCGCCCCCTGCTCGTTCTCCGGCGACTGCTTGAGCGTCGTGACGCTGATCGTGGCCATGCCGAGCCCCATCCCGAACCCGGCCACGATCCACGCGGGCACCGCGACCCACCCGGTCATCCCCGGCAGGACGGACAGCACGGACAACAGGATGCCTCCGGTCACGCCCATCGCCCCGAGCCTGATCCTCCGGTACGGTTCCACGTCCCGCCGGCTCTGCAGGTAGGAACCCGCCGACCAGCCGAGCGCCCCCGTGGTCAGCGCGATCCCCGCCTCCCTCGCGTCGAACCCTCTCACTTCCTGCAGCGCCAGCGGGATGAAGGAGTTCACCCCGAAGAAGGCGGCGGAGAAGAACCCGCGCATCAGCACCGTCATGGGCAGCCCTCGGGCGAACCGCAGCGCGCCGGGCGGCAGCAGCCGGTAGAGACCGTAGATCAGCAGCCCCAGCCCGGCCAGCGTCTCGAGGGCGCCCGACACCGGAGCGAGGTGGAGCCGGTCCACCCCGTGCAGCAACGCCGCCGCCCCGCCGGCCGTCGCGGCCGCGGCCAGCGTCATCGCCAGCGGCCGCGAACGCGGACCGTCCCCAGGCGCGTCGTCGGAAGAGGCCGGTCTGCGCAACGCGGGAACGAGCATGAGCAGCGCGGGCACGATCAGCGGGATGATCCCGTAGAAGACGTACCGCCAGCCCCATTGCCCCGCCACGGATCCCGCGACGGCCGGGCCGACCATGGAGGGCACGACCCAGGCGGCCGAGACCGCGGCGAACGCCTTGGGCCGCATCTCGGCCGGATAGACCCGCGCGATCATCACGAACAGCGCCACGATCGAGGCCCCCGCGCCCAGCCCCTGGACGGCCCGCGCCGCCAGGAACATCATCGCCGACTGCGCGGCCCCCGCCAGCCCCATACCGGCCACGAACAGCATCAACCCCGCCACGAACGGCATCGGGTAACCGCGACGGTCCGCCCAGAGCCCGGCCACCACGTTCGCGAACAAGCTGGAGATCAGGAAGGCGGAGAAGCTCAGGCCGTAAAGGTCCAACGCGTCCAGCTCATGGGCCACGTCCGGCATGACCACCCCGACCGACATGCCCTCGAAGGCCACGAGCGTGACGACGAGCAGGATGCCGAGGGTGGCGGTGCGGTAGGCCGGGCCGAGGATCCGGGGAGGTTGGTGGGGAGCGTCGAGTGCTTTCGGTCCTGTCACCCCAACATCGTAATTTGTCGCACAATCTAAAGATCTGAGGTGTGACGGTAGGCCGCCCACATCTGATGCATCCTGTTCGCCTGCCCCCGCGTGAACTCCGCCATGCACCGGTCGTGGGCGTAGTCCATGAAGTTCCGCATGGGATCCAGCCCGGCCTGCGCGCAGGTGTCCTTGTTTGCCGGGCATTCTTCGGTCGGCTTGGCCTCCGCCGGGGTGTCGTCGATGCCGTCGCCGGGCTCCCGGCAGCCGTTCTCGAAGGTGTGGAACAGGCCGAGCCAGTGCCCGATCTCGTGGACGCCGGTGAAGCCCCGGTTGTAGTTGGTCATCGTCCCGCCGGGCAGGCCACGCCAGTCGATCACGACGCCGTCGAGCCGGGGCGCGTCGGCGTACCAGTAGGGGTAGCTGGCGAAGCCCAGCATCTGCTCACTGAGCTGGGCGATGTAGAGGTTGAGCGTGCCTGCCGAGCCCTGGTGCAGCGCGTTCTTCATCGCCTGCTCGTGGCCCACGGGATCGGCGAACCAGGTGGGGTTCGCCTTGACGGAGATGCCGTCGAGCCGGAAGCGCACGCCGGTGTCCACGCCGCCGAAGGCACCGCCGTACGCGGAGTTGAGCACCGCGATCTGGCTCCTGATCGCCCGGTCGGAGACCTTGCGTACGCCGCGGGTGAGGATGTGCACGCGGGTGGGCACGGTGATCGTCGTGGGCGGTGTAACCCCGGCCAGCCGCCGGCCGAGCTCGGCCAGGACCTTGGCCACGTCTCCCGGATGGGGCGAGCGCGGCCCGGGCGTGCTCGGGTGAGGAGATCCGGCGCAGACGTCGGCCCGGGCGGCACCGAGCTGAAGAGGTGGCGCGATGCCCACCGTGAGCAGGCATGCCAACGAGACGGCGGTCGCGCGCCGGGCCATGCGGTACCCCCATGACGGTATGAGCTGGTCTGGCTACAGACCGTAGCTCTACCTGGGAGGATTACCGCTCAGCAACACTCACTGTTTGTTGTCGCCCTGGTCGCCGCCGCCCACAGGCAGACCTTCGTAGATCTCCTTGCACTCCGGGCATACCGGATATTTCTTGGGATCACGACTGGGGACCCAGACCTTGCCGCACAGGGCGCGGATGGGCGTGCCCGTCACCATGCTCTCAGTGATCTTGTGCTTGTCCGCGTAGTGCGCGAACCGCTCGTGATCACCGTCGCCGTGCGACGTCTGCGGCGTGGTTTTCTGCTCTGGGAGGATCTTCGTGCTCACCTCACCGAGTTTATGCCCCGCCGCAACCGCCCCCCACATGGCAGTACGGCCCCCGCCGCGCGACGGAGGCCGTACGCGGTGATCAACCCATGTGGACCGGCTGGCCCTCGGACTTGCGGCCCGCCTTCACGAAGAGGGTCAGGGCGGCGGTGAGCACCGCGATGCCGGTGCTGACGAGGAAGGCCACGGACATGCCGTCCATGAACGAGTTGTGCACGGCGTCCACGATGGGCTGCCCCAGCCCGGGCGGCGCCGACCCGAACGCGGCCGCCTTCTCCAGCCCTGCCAGCTGTGCGGCCGGGATCGCCTGGGCCGCAGGGCCGAGGTGGCCGGGCAGCGTGGCGGAGATCTGGGCGGCCATCACGGCGCCCAGGACCGCGGTGCCGAGCGAGCCGCCGACCTGCATGGCCGACTGCTGCACCCCGCCGGCCACGCCGGTCAGCTCCACGGGAGCGTTGCCGACGATGATCTCCGTGGCGCCCACGAACACCGGCGACATGCCGAAGGCCAGCAGCAGGAACGGGATGCCGCTCTCGATGAACGACGCGTCGATGCTGAGCCTGGACATGAGGAACATCGAGGAGGCGGTGATCAGCAGACCGGCCGCCATCGTGAGCCTCGGCCCGAACCTGCCGAGCGCCATGCCCGCCAGCGGCGAGGCGAAGATCATGCCGGCGCTCATCGGCAACATGCGCAGGCCGGCCTCCAGCGGGGACAGGCGGTGCACGCCCTGGAAGAAGAAACCCAGGAAGAACATCGCGCCGAACATGGCGAAGGCGACCATCATCATCAGCACGGTGCCGATGGAGATCGAGGCGTTCCTGAACAGCGACAGCGGCACCAGCGGCTGGCGGGCCTTGCTCTGCCAGAAGATGAACGCCCCGATGAGCACCGCGAACACGGCCACGAAGGTCAGGGTCGTGCTGTCGCCCCAGCCCCACTCGGGGGCCTTGATGATCGTCCAGACCAGGGAGAACATCGCGCCGGACAGCAGCAGCACGCCCAGCCAGTCGATCCTGGCCAGCGTCTGAGCCCGGTTGTCCTTGATCAGGAGAATGCCCATGATCAGGGCGACGACGCCGACGGGCGCGTTGATGAAGAAGACGGTCTGCCAGCTCGCCTGCTCGACCAGCACGCCGCCCACAATGGGCCCGGCGGCGCTGGACAGGCCGATGATCGCGCCCCAGGCCCCCATCGCCTGGTTCAGCTTCTCACCGGGGAACGCGGTGCGCAGCAACGCCAGTGCGGCGGGCTGGAGCAGCGCGCCGAACAGGCCTTGCAACACCCGCAGGCCGATCAACGCGCCGACGGGCGTGACGCCGGGAATGACGTCGGCCAGTTCGGCGCTGAAGCCGATGCCCACCGAGGAGAGCGCGAAGCCCCCCACGCCGATGAGGAAGACCCGCTTGTGTCCGAACAGGTCGCCCAGCTTGCCCGCAGTGATCAGGAAGACCGCCAGGGCCAGCAGATAACCGCTGGTGACCCACTGCAGGTCGGACAGCGAGGCCTTGAGGTCGGCCTGGATGGACGGGTTGGCGATGCCCACGACCGTGCCGTCGAGCATCACCATGATGACACCCAGGCTGACGGCCAGCAGCACCAGCCACGGGTTGCCCCCTGCTCCTGTCTTCACAGAGCCAGGCGATGGCGGTGCCTCGACCGCCTTCGCGTTCGCCATGAAGTCCCCCTCAGTACACGTACGCCCACATCAGGGCATAGATCTCGTAAGCCTCGGGCAATCTATGTCAGTCGATGACAAATGACAAATGACTTTTAATCGGCGGCCGATGACTTATGGCACACTGTGACAGAATGGTATCGAGGGAGTGACTGCTGTGAGTCTTCGGGAACGCAAGAAGGAGAAGACACGCCTGGCGATCTTGGACGCCGCGCTCGACCTATTCCTCGAACAAGGATACGAGTCGACCACGGTGGAGCAGATCGCGGGGGTCGTCGACGTCTCCCCCCGCACCTTCTTCCGTTACTTCACCAGCAAAGATCACCTGGTGCTGTGGTTCCACGACCACGGTGAGGAGATCATGCTGGAGACCCTGGAGTCCCGCCCTCAGGACGAGCCCCCGTTCAACGCCCTCATGCACGCGCTGCGCGCGGTGCTGAGCGACATGCAGGGCTCAACGCCGGACGAGTCCGCGAGGTTCCTGAAACTGCGCCGGATCCTGGACGAGAATCCGCGCCTGATCGGCCAGTCGGTGGCCAGGGGCGCACAGACCGAGCGGCGTCTGGCGGAGCTGGTGGCGGCGCGCCGGGGCGCCGATCCCGACACCGACCAGCTGTCCCACCTGATCGTGGCGTTCGCCATGTCCACCTTGCGCGTGGGGTTCGAGTGCCCGCGCCGCGAAGGGACGCTGTCGGAGGTCACCGGCCGCATGGGCGAGACGATCGAGCTGGCCGAGCGCTCGCTCCAGCCGGGCTGGGACCTTCAGCGGCCCGGCTAGTTCATCGTGGGGTCGTCCGGGCACGTGGCCACGAAGGCCAGCTCGCCGGGCTGCCTGCGCAGCACGTGCCGCCAGAGCGAGCTGGGATCGGCGTGGAAGGTGTCGCCGGCCTCGGAGTCGACGACGTACCAAGCACCCTCGGCGATCTCGCTCTCCAGCTGACCCGAGGACCAGCCCGCGTAGCCGGCGAAGATGCGCATCTGCGCGATCTCGCCCTGCAGGATCTCGGGCGGAGCGTCCAGATCCACCGTGCCGAGCCGGGAGACGGCCGGGGTGCCCGCGTGCAGCCTGCGCCAGCCGAGCGGCTCTTCCCCGCTCGGGACCGCCGCCAGCGCCAGCGCGCTGTCGGTCTGCACGGGCCCGCCCTCGAAGAGCACCGGCGGCCCGGTGACCAGCGGGTCCCACACGGGGAGGACCTGGGTCACCGAGATGTCGCTCGGTCTGTTGAGCACCACACCCAGAGTGCCGCCGTCATGGTCGTGTTCGAGGACCAGCACGACGCTACGCCGAAAGTTGGGGTCGTCGAGAAGCGGGGTCGCCACCAACAAACCGCCGACGTAGATCGCTTCCGCCATACATCCATCATGAAGGGTCGAAGGGGGTTCGCGCTGCCCCAGTGCGCTCATGTTACCGTACGCGGTCAATTGGCCACTTGAGGTTGGGGCGGCGGCCGTCGATGTTTCGTCCGGCCCCTATGCGATGAATGCCCCGGCCCGGGCGGCGGCCAGCGTCCGCTGGACCGACCGTTCGGCGACCTCCGGGGTCACCGGCTCCCGCGTGACGACCAGGCGGTAGTAGAGCGGGGCCGAGACCGCCCGGATCACCTCCATGGCGTCGGTCCCCCTGGGGAGCTCGCCCCGCCGGACCGCCAACTCCACGGCGCCGGCCCATTCTTCGATGCGGCGCAGATAGAAGGCCCGCAAGGCGCCGGCCGCCTGGGGGTTGCTGGTGGCAGCGGCGATCATCGCCTGGAACGTGGCCCCGAGCCGCCCGTCGTTGACCGCCTCGCACACGGCGAGGGCGTTGGCCCGCAGGTCGGTCTCGACCGAGCCGGTGTCGGCGTGCGGCGTGGACTGGTCGGCCAGCTCGATCATGAGGTCGGTGACCAGGCCCGCCGGGCTCCCCCAGCGCCGGTAGACCGTCGTCTTGCCGACGCCCGCCCTGGCCGCCACCTGATCCATGGTGAGGCCGTGGAAGCCGTGCTCGACCAGCTCGTCCTGAGTGGCCTCGAGCACGGCAGCGCGCACGCGCGCCGTGCGGCCGCCTGGCCGCACGGTTCCCGCCGAGCGGGAAAGTTGTTCCATCAAGTCTCCTCGTTGGACTACGGCATGCCCAACTAACGGGACGGCTATCCCGTTAGTTGCAATGCGTGGGCGGCGTGGGCTGTTCCTGAGCTTTCGCCGCCGGCCGCGTCGTTCGCGGGGCTGTCTGCGCGCTGTGGCTCGAAGGAAGCGTTTGCCGCCGGCGCAATTCTAGGGCCGAGCGGCCGGAAAAATAGGGGCGAATGACTCGTTCGGCAATACCGAACCGCACTGCGCTAGTCTGCCGGTTGTGGGAGAGACGATTCAGTCGGTCGAACGGGCCGCCGCGATCCTGCGGCTGCTCGCCTCCGGTCCCCGCCAGCTCGGGGTGGCCGAGCTGGCCAGGGCGCTGGGCCTGCCGAAGGGCACGCTGCACGGCATCCTGCGCACGCTGGTCCGTGTCGGCTTCGTCGAGCAGGACCAGGCCACGGGGAAATACCGGCTCGGGGCCACGCTGCTGCATCTGGGCAGCAGCTACCTCGACGTCAACGAGCTGCGCACCCGAGCCATCAACTGGGCCGACGCGCTGGCCGGGCGGAGCAGGGAGAGCGCCTGGATCGGCACCCTGCACGAGGGCCACGTCCTGGTGATTCATCACGTGTTCCGGCCCGACGACAGCATGCAGACTCTGCAGGTGGGCACATATCTGCCGACCCACGCCAGCGCGCTGGGCAAGGTCCTGCTCGCCTACGACCCGTACGGCGAGGCCTTCGCACCGCCGCTGCAGCCGCATACCAAGAAGACCATCGTCGACCCCGGCCTCCTGGAGACGGAGCTGGAGCTGACCAGGACGCGCGGCTGGGCGGCCGAGATGGAGGAGCTGACCGAGGGCGAGGTGGCCATCGCCGCGCCCATCAAGGACTCGCGCGGCATCGTGGTGGGCGCCATCGGCATCCGCGGAGCGGTCGAGCGGCTGGCGCCGGAGGGGGGCTTGCACATGGACTACGTCTCATACGTCCGCGACGCGGCCCGCGCGATCACCCGCGATCTCACCCGCTGAGCAAAACAGTTGAACGCCCTCGGGCGACCGAATAATATTTCTCCTGTCGTTCGACATTGTCGAACCCGAACTTGCGAGGAACCGCCAGTGCCTCGACCGCATTACGTAGCCGCCATCGACCAGGGCACCACGTCCAGCCGCTGCATCGTCTTCGACCAGGCCGGCAACATCATCTCCGTCGCCCAGCGCGAGCACCGCCAGATCTTCCCCAAGCCCGGCTGGGTCGAGCACGATGCGGCCGAGATCTGGCAGGCCGTGCAAGGAGTGCTGGAGGAGGCCGTCGGCGGTCTGGACGGCCAGATCGCCGCGCTCGGCATCACCAACCAGCGCGAGACCACCGTGTTGTGGGACCGGGCGACGGGGCAGCCGGTGTGCCCGGCCATCGTCTGGCAGGACACGCGCACGGCGCCGCTGACCCATGCGCTGGCCGCGCACGAGCAGCTGTTCAAGGAGAAGGCCGGGCTGCCGCTGGCGACCTACTTCTCCGGTCCGAAGATCCGCTGGCTGCTCGACGAACACCCGGGGCTGCGGGAGCGGGCCGAGCGCGGCGAGGTGCTGTTCGGCACGATGGACAGCTGGCTGCTGTGGAACCTCACCGGCCGCCACCTCACCGACGTCACCAACGCCAGCCGTACGATGCTGATGAACATCCACACGCTGGCCTGGGACGACGAGCTCCTGGCCGCGCTGGGGGTGCCACGCGCGATGTTGCCGGAGATCCGCCCGTCCGCCGAGGTCTACGGCCGCACGCCGGGCGGCTTCCCGGTGGCCTCGGCGCTCGGCGACCAGCAGGCGGCGTTGTTCGGGCAGACCTGCTTCGCGCCGGGCGAGACCAAGAGCACCTATGGCTCCGGCAGCTTCCTGCTGATGAACACCGGCCACGAGCCGGTCGTCTCCAAACACGGCCTGCTGACCACGGTCGGCTACCAGATCGGCGACACCCCGGCCACCTACGCATTGGAGGGCGCGATCGCGGTCACCGGCTCCCTCGTGCAGTGGCTGCGTGACAACCTCGGCCTGATCTCCAGCGCCGCCGAGATCGAGACACTGGCCAAGACGGTGGACGACAACGGTGGCTGCTATTTCGTGCCGGCGTTCTCGGGGTTGTTCGCGCCGCACTGGCGCTCGGACGCGCGCGGCGTGATCGCGGGGCTGACGGGGTTCGTCACCAAGGGGCACCTCGCGCGGGCCGTGCTGGAGGCCACCGCGTGGCAGACCCGCGAGGTCGTGGACGCGATGAACGGCGACTCGGGTCTGGACCTGACGTCGCTGCGTGCCGACGGCGGCATGACCGCCAACAACCTGCTCATGCAGACGCTCGCGGATGTGCTGGCGGTGCCGGTGATCCGGCCCATGGTGTCCGAGACCACGGCGCTGGGCGCCGCCTACGCGGCGGGCCTCGCGACCGGCTACTGGCCGGACATCGACAGCCTGCGCGCCAACTGGCACAAGGCCGCCGAGTGGCGACCGGCGATCGACGAGGCCGGCCGCGATCGGGAATACCGCAACTGGAAAAAGGCCGTGGCCCGCACCCTCGACTGGGTGGAGCAGTAGGAGTATGGCGATGATGATCGCGATGGGGACCGAGCGCGCGCGGATCCGCGAGGAACTGTCCAGCGCCACCTTCGACCTGCTCGTGATCGGGGGCGGCATCCTGGGCACGTCGGTGACCTGGATGGCGGCCCAGGCCGGGCTCCGGGTGGCGATGGTGGACGCGGGCGACTTCGCCGGCGCCACCTCCAGCGCCTCCTCCAAACTCGTCCACGGCGGCCTGCGTTACCTGCAGACCGGCAACGTCCGGCTGGTCGCGGAAAACCACCGCGAGCGGCGTGCCCTGGCCGCCGACATCGCGCCCCACCTGGTCAAGCCGCTGACGTTCCTGGTGCCCATCTACAAGGGCGGGCCGCACGGGGCCGCCAAGCTGGGCGCGGGGGTGTTCCTCTACTCGGCGCTGTCGGTGTTCGGCGACGGCATGGGCAAGGTGATCACGCCGCAGCAGGCGGTCTCCAAGGTGCCCGCGCTGCGCACCGAGGGCCTGCGGGCCGCCGCCGTCTACGGCGACCACCAGATGAACGACAGCCGGGTCGCGGTCATGACCGTGCGGGCCGCGGTGGACGCCGGCGCGATCGTGCTCAACCACGCGGAGGTCGTGGATCTGCGTAAGACCGGCGGCACCGTGACCGGCGCCGAGTTGCGCGACCGGCTCGACGGCACCGAGTTCGGGGTGTCCGCACGGCTCGTTCTGAACGCCACCGGGCCGTGGGTGGACCACCTGCGGCGGATGGAGGACCCGGATGCGGCCCCGAGCATCCGGCTCTCCAAGGGCGCGCATCTGGTCCTGCGCCGCCACGAGCCGTGGAAGGCCGCGCTGACCACGCCGATCGACAAATACCGGGTGTCGTTCGCCATCCCGTGGGAGGACCATCTGCTGCTCGGCACGACCGACGAGGCCTACGAGGGCGACCCCGCCGAGGTGCGGCCCACCGAGGCCGACATCGCGCAGATCCTCGACGAGGCCGGGCATTCCGTACGCGAGGAGCAGCTCAAGCGCGAGGACATCACCTACGCCTTCGCGGGGCTGCGCGTGCTCCCCGGCGGCCCTGGCCAGGTGGCGTCGGCCAAGCGGGAGACCGTGCTGAGCAGGGGCAAGGGCGGCATGCTCTCGGTCGCGGGCGGCAAGTGGACGACCTACCGGCACATCGGCAGGCACGTGCTCGACACGCTCACCCACCTGCCGGGGCGGCCGCTGGGCGACGACCTGGCCGACATCCTGCCCGCCGTGCCGCTGCCCGGGCTGGCCAGCCCGGACGCGGTCGCGATGCGGCTGTGGACGGACCGGGAGCGGGGGGGCCGCATGGATCCGCTGGTGGCCAGACACCTGGCCTCGCACTACGGGTCGATCGCGTTCGACCTGGTCAGGCTCATCCGCGAGACACCCGCGCTGGGCGAGCGCATCCACCCGGACGGGCCTGACATCTGGGCCCAAGCGGTCTTCGCGCGCGACCACGAGTGGGCGGCCACGGTGGACGACGTCGTACGCCGCCGCACAACGCTCACCGTACGCGGCCTCGACACACCCGAGGTACGCACCAAGATTGCGCAGCTGCTCGGACAGGCACTGAAGCCCTAGACCCGCACCCCTGCTGCCGGAGAACGCGATGCATGTCCGCGCCGGGGCTGGTCGGCGCGATCGGGGGACCTGCACGGGGGCGGGCTGTGAGACCCGGGGGTGCGTCGCTAGCCGTCCAGCCAGGCATCGATGAGTCGCTCGGCCGTGGTCCACGCCCAGTCCCACAGCTCCGCTGGGGACTGACCGAGGGACGCGGTCACCAGCAGCCCGCCGAGGATCAGCACCATCACGATGAAGGCGGCCTTCGGCCCATGGTTACTCGCCGCCTTCCCGCTGCTCCTCTCACGTCTCTCGCGGCGGTGCCGGTCCGCATCGTCTTGCGCCCACTCCTTAAGGAAATCCTCGAACCGGCGTTGACCCCAACTGCCACTCATCCGCTCCCCTTCCCTCGGGTGACGCCATGGTTGTCACCCACTGCTTGTGTGACGCTACGGACCGTCAAATTGTTCGCGGCCGGTCCCGGCCGATGAGAGCGGCCCGTGCGCACCCGCCTGGAACAGCGAGAGCACGACTCCTGCCCCATACGCGGGGAAGGGGGTAGGCATGCGTACTCCCATGAACGAAGCCCTGATCCGCCACTTCCGCGACCTGCGCGACGGCAGCCACGGCCAGGCCATCTCGCGGGAGGACAAAGAGAGCCTGTTCGTCACGGCGATCGAACTGCTCGACCCGGTGGCGAAGACGGCGCTGGAGGAGCTCAACGCCGACCTGCTGCTCGGCACGGGCGAGGTGGTGGCCAGCGGGGTCACCAGGTCGAAGGAGGGCGGGCTCAACGCCATGTGGTCGCTGACGTGGCCCGAACAGCGCGCCTGCCACGTCCAGCCCATCGCGGTCGTCGCCCACTACGGCGCCGGATTCCACCACCCGCATCTACGGGGCAACACCGTCGGTGACTGGCCGATGAATATCTTCGACACCGCGGACGCCCAGGCGCAGATCGACACGCTCCGAGTGATCGCCGCCGGCGACGCCCATAACCTGGTCTTCCAGGAAAGCTACCGTCTCATGCCCGCCATCGCCCACCGAGCCGACGCGCCCTCCTGACAACCACCCACACCCGAGCACACCCCACGCCTGCCCCCCGCGCAGGCAGAGGCGTGCAGGCCCACGTTGTGAACCACGGACCCTGGTCAACTATTGGGCTCGCGTAGCGGCGGGCGACTTGTGAAGGGTCAGAGGCCGTTTCCTGGAGGGCCACCAGCCGACGTACGGCGGGTGGCAGACCACGGCACCGCGTAAGAGAAAATGGTGGTTATGCCTCGGTGAAGCCGCGGACGCGGCCGCCGGCGGATTCACGGACGGCCGCCGCGACCGCGCCCGCGACATCCGGGTGGAACACGCTGGGGACGATGTAGTTGGGCCCCAGCTCCTCCGGCGTGACGACCGCGGCCAGCGCGCCGGCCGCCGCCAGCAGCATCTCCTGTGTCACCCCACCGGCCTGCGCGTCCAGCAGCCCACGGAACACACCGGGGAAGGCCAGCACGTTGTTGATCTGGTTGGGGTAGTCGGACCGCCCGGTCGCCACCACGGCCGCGTGCTCGCGCGCGTCGTCGGGCGACACCTCGGGCTCCGGGTTGGCCAGCGCGAACACCACCGCGTCGTCGGCCATCGTCGCGATGTCGTCCCCGGTGAGGATCCCCGGCGCGGACACCCCGACGAACACGTCGGCCCCCTTGACCGCCCCCCGCAGGTCCCCGGCGTATCCCTCGGCGTTGGTGTGCTCGGCGATCCAGCGCAGCGACTCGTCGAGGTCGTCGCGCCCCTTGTGCACGGCGCCCAGGTAGTCGCACACGATCACGTTGCGCGCCCCCGCCGCCAGCAGCAGCCGCAGCACGGCGTTTCCGGCCGCGCCCGCGCCGGCCATGGTGATCTTGACGCCCTCGAGGCTCTTGTTGACGACGCGCAGCGCGTTGGTCAGCGCCGCCAGCACGCAGATCGCGGTCCCGTGCTGGTCGTCGTGGAAGACGGGGATGTCGAGCAGCTCGCGCAGCCGCCGCTCCACCTCGAAGCAGCGCGGCGCGCCGATGTCCTCCAGGTTGATGCCGCCGAACCCGGGCGCGATCACCTGGACGGTCCTGACGATCTCGTCCACGTCCTGCGTGTCCAGGCAGATCGGCCAGGCGTCGATGCCCGCGAACCGCTTGAACAGCGCCGCTTTGCCCTCCATGACCGGCAGCGCCGCCTCGGGCCCGATGTTGCCCAGTCCCAGCACGGCCGAGCCGTCCGTGACGACGGCCACGGTGTTGCGCTTGATGGTCAGACGCCGCGCGTCCTCCTTGTTGCGCGCGATCGCCATCGACACGCGTGCCACGCCCGGCGTGTAGGCCATCGACAGCTCGTCGCGGTTACGCAGCGGCACCTTCGACACCATCTCGATCTTGCCGCCGAGGTGCATGAGGAACGTGCGGTCGGACACCTTGTGAATGACCACGCCCTCGACGGCCTCGAGCTGGTCGACGATGGCCTGGGCGTGGTCGGTGTCCCTGGCGGCGCAGGTCACGTCGATGCGGAGCTTCTCGTGGCCGGCGGTGGTGACGTCGAGGGCGGTCACCACGCCCCCGGCGGTCTCTACGGCATGGGTGAGCTGGCTGACGGCCTTGCCGCCTGCGGGCACCTCGAGCCGCACGGTGATGGAATAGGACACACTCGGGACGGTCGCCACGTCAATCGCTCCTTCGGGACTGACCAAGAAGTCCTCCCATGTTAGGGGGAGTTAGGTCAATCCAATGCCTCGGCAGCGGTGACGATCAGGTCGACGCAGGTCGGAACGGGGATCGTGGTGCTGTCCACGACCAGATGATATTGACACGCGTCCGCTGGATCCGTGCGGTAGAAGTGGCGCCAATAGGCCATTCTGGCCCGGTCGTTGTCCTCGATGATCCGGCGCGCCTCGCGCTCGCTGACCTCGCCCAGCGTGGCCGTCTGCCGGATCCTGCGTTTGACCGGGGCGTCAAGCCTGACGTGCAGCGCACCGGGGTGCTCGGCGAGGACCACGGCGCCGGCCCGGCCCAGGAAGACGCCGCCCTGCGTGCGGGCGGTCTCCCTCATCATGCGCTCGGTACGGCGCACGAACTCCTCGGGCGCGAGCGGCATCACGCCCGGAACATACATGTCCACGCCGCCGAAGGTGACCGTCGGCAGCCGCATCGCCCCGGACAGGAGCCTGCCGAGGCCATGCTCGGCCCGGTCGTCGTGCGCGAGCGCCTCCTCCAGCGTGCAGCCGAGCTCCTGGGCGACGGCACTGGGAATGGCCCGGTCGACGAAAGGCACGCCGAGACGCTCGGCCACGGCCGGGCCGATCTGGCTCCCGGCCGTGCCGTATGTCGCCGATATAGTGACGACCCTCATATCCCCAGGTTAGAACAGAGCGCTCGCCAAAGCTCTACGTGCTTTCGCCAAAGATGGGTCGTCGGCGGGCAACGCGTCGAACAGGCCGAGCAAATGACGCCTCGCCTTGTCCCGCTCGTCGCCCGACGTGCGCTTGACCACGGCGATGACGCGCTCGAACGCCTCGTCCACCGAGCCTGACAACATCTCGAAGTCGGCGGCGAGCAGCTGCGCGTCGAGGTCGGCGGGGTCCTGCAGGCGCCGCTGGACGTCGGCGGGGTCGGCGGCCTCCGTGCGCTTGATCAGGCTGACGCCGGCCAGGCCCATCTTGGCGTCCTCGTCGCCGGGCGCGCGGGCCAGCAGCCGCTGGTAGGCCGCCTCCGCCGCGTCCAGGTC
This sequence comes from Nonomuraea sp. 10N515B, assembly GCF_052245915.1. Lineage (NCBI taxonomy): Bacteria > Bacillati > Actinomycetota > Actinomycetes > Streptosporangiales > Streptosporangiaceae > Nonomuraea > Nonomuraea sp. 10N515B. Next base: position 181,670 of record NZ_JBQQBQ010000014.1, on the reverse strand, counting down.
GCCGCTCTCGATCGCCTGCTCGGCAGCGGCCAGGTCGGGGTCGGAGGGCGGGCCCTCCGGCGCCTCCTGCTCTTCGGCCGCGGGCGGCCGGGCGCCGGGGTTGGCCTCGTAGAACTGCTCGACCGCGCCCATCAGCTCATCGAGCCAGCGACGCACCTCCTGCTCGGGCAGCACCTGCTGGAAGCCGGTCACGGCCTGCCCCTGGAAGATGGCCAGCACGGTCGGCACGGCCTGCACGCGCAGCGCCTGGGCGATCTGCGGGCTGGCGTCCACGTTGACCCTGGCCAGCACGGCCCGGCCGGCCAGGTCGCCGACGACCTTCTCCAGCACCGGGCTCAGCTGGGCGCTGCCGGGCGCCCTGGGAGACCAGAGGTCGAGGACGACCGGCAGCCTCATGGACCGGTCGATGACGTCGGTCGTGAACGTCTCCTCGGTCACGTCGACGATTGAGGCCGCCGCGCCCGTCTGGGGACCTGTCGCCTCCCGCCGGGCCTGCGCCTCCAGTGCCTGCTTGCGCGCGCCCAGATCTATCGCTCCGTAGAGCGACCCGGGCCTAGAGAAGTCCGCCATGCTCTTCATCTTGCCGCATGGATGGGCCTGCGAAGTCACCCGCCGCGACCCTGAGCGTACGCAACTGGTCGAACATTTGGTGGAGTTCGTTCTCGGCGTACATGCCAAGGCCGAATTCGGCGGCCATCAGGTCACGGGTGGCCCGTCGTACGACGTCCCTGCCCGCGGCGGTGATCTCGGCCAGCACGCCGCGTCCGTCCCGAGGGTTGGGCAGGCGGCAGACGAATCCGGATTTCTCCAGCCTGTCCACGGTGTTCGTCACGCTGGTGGGGTGGACCATGAGCCGTTCGCCGATCTTCGACAGCGGGAGCGCGCCTGTCCTGCTGAACGTCAACAGGACCAGCGCCTCGTATCGGGCGAACGTCAGGTCATAAGGCTTCAGCAGCGAGTCAAGTTGCGACAGCAGGATCTGATGCGCTCTCATGATCGACGTCACGGCCGCCATGGCGGCGGAGGGCCCGAAGTGCGCGCGCCAGCTCTCCGCAGCGCGGTCGATGGGGTCGAACGGCAGGTTGAGCGGCTTCGGCTGTGACACAACGCTACGGTAGCGCGCCGGTCGTCCCGGTTTCGTCCGGCTACCTGGAGCGACAGGCCTCCCCCGTTGACCAAGAATCCGGACGTCAATCATCACGCTCAGTTATGGTGCTCGTACGTATGGTGACGCGGAAACCAAGTTCATCAGCCTGTGGGGACCGGCCGGACTGATCGTTTCCGCCTTGCCGAGGGGCACGGGGGGTTGCTTGATGAAGTGCAACGGGACAACGGGTGCGTGAGCACGCGGGCGTTTCACGAGAGGAGCTGAAGCAGAGCGCGGCCGTGACGGTTGCCGTGCTCCTGGCTGTCGGCTTGGTCGCGGCGTGGAACGTCCTCATTCCAGGCGTGGACGCGTGGGAGAACATCGTGGCCGCGGTGATCGGCTCGCTCCGGTTGACCGGGCCCGTGGCCGCGGCGTTCGCCGCGTGGGTGGCATTGCGCAAGCGCCGGGCGTTGCGCGGCCGCTCCCTCACGACGTGGCGGGCGCTGAAGGCGCCGCTGGCGATCGTGGTGGTGGTGCTGGGGTCGTTCGGGGCGACCGTGCTGGTGCTGGCGATCAAGACGGTGCTGACCGACCAGGCGGGACGGCTGAGCCTGTCGGGGCTGGGCATGGGCATGGCGGGGCTGGCCTTGTACTCGGTGATCGGGTGGGTGGCCGGCTGGGTACTGCCCAGGACGTTCACGCCGCCGCTGGCCGGGCTGGGCTGCTACGGCGCGTTCTCGTGGCTGGCCGACGACCGGGGCTGGGCGGACAAGCTGGCGCCCGGCACCGGGGAGCCGTACGACCTGTTCCAGGGACTGAGCGGGGCGCCGTTCTTCGACCAGACGATCTGGCTGCTGGGCATCACGGCGGCGCTGCTGCTCGGGTGGGCGGCGCTGGTGACCAGGCAGGCGCTGGTGCTGGCGTGCGCGCTGCTGGCGGTGCTCGCGGCGGGGATGGGCGTGTCGCGCGTGCTGACGCAGACCAAGCCGGCCGCGGCGGAGGACATCGCGTACAGCTGCCAGGAGTGGCCGATCACGGTGTGCGTGCATCCGGGGATGCGGGCGGGGCTGACGGAGCTGGGGGCGGCGTTCACGCAGATCGCCTCGCGGCTGGCCGGAACGCCGGCGGCGTTCACGCGGGTGGAGCAGCGGCCGCTGGACGACGCGCTGAAGCCGTCCAGCGGGCTCGCGCCGATCCACGTGCCCGATCTTTCCACGGGGTTCGCCGAGGAGGCGGCGTACGAGTACATCGAGTCGCTGGCCGCCAAGTGCCCGGGGACGGTGGCGAACGGCTACCGGGAGATCGTGATGGCCTGGTTGCGCGGGGAACCGCTGCCCGGAGGGCCGCTGCCGGAGCACCAGTACGCGGCGTCGTGGTTCTCGTGGCTGAGCGAGCACCAGCGGCGGGAGTGGCTGCGGATGTTCTACAGCGACTTCCAGAACTGCGGGCTGTCGAGCACGCACTTCGGCGGCGGGCCAGCGCGGCCCCAGGTCGCGTCGCCATCGTCGATGCAGCCAGTGCCGGAGTCCACCCACGTGTATCCGGTGTATCCGGACCCCGAGGGCACGGTGGTGGAGCGCACGGTGCCCGGCCCCGGCACCGCGGTGAGGTGGGCGCCGCCCCATTCCTCCTCCCCATGGGCGCCCGGGCAGCCGTACACGAACGGTGGGCCGGCGCCTGGGCACGTCACCGCGAACGGCGGCACGGCGCGACCGTCCGGTCCGTCCACGTCGCTCGGCGTCACGCCCGTGGCGGCCGGATGGGCGACACCGGGCGCGCCGACCGCTGGGTGGGCATCGAGCCCGTCACACGGCGTCGGGCCACACGACGGGCACGGCGGCACGTCACGCGGGCAAGGCGGCAGCCCGCACACCGGGCCGGCCGGTGGCCCGCACGCCGGACAGAGCGGCAGCTCGCACACGGGACAGAGCGGCGGCCCGCAGACCGGGCAGAGCGGCCCGCAGACCGGACAGGCGGGCGGCCCGCACGGCAGGCCTGATGGTGGCGGTCGGGCGCTGAGCGGGCCGGCCGGTGGGTCCCAGGGTGGCGGACCTGGTGGCCTGGTGCTGAGCGGAGCGGCCGGCGGGTCGCAAGGCCGCGGGTGGCAGGCCGGCAGCGCGCAGACCGGCGCGTCGCACACCGCCGCATCGCACACCGCCGCATCGCACACCGCCGCATCGCACACCGCCGCATCGCACACCGCCGCGTCACACACCGCCGCGTCACACACCGGCGCGTCACACACCGGCGCGTCACACACCGGCGCGTCACACGCCGCCGCGTGGCAGGCCGGCGGGTCGCAGGCCAACTGGTCGCGGACGGCGTTCGAGGCCGGGTGGGCGCCCGGCATGTCCGGGGCCGGATGGGGACCCGCCGTGGTGGCGGAATCGGAGATGTCACCAAACGGCTGGCACTGATGATCGGCCAGCGGGTAGTCATGCGGACATGACGACTTCCCGTACGACGTCGCCCGAGGTCATTCCCGGGCGGCGCCGCAGGTGGCGATATGTGGCCGGATTCCTGGTCCTGGCGGTTCTGCTCGTGGTGGCCGGCCGCCTGGCCTGGACCTGGCTCAACCCGATGGGCGAGCAGACCATCGACCGCAGCCAGCCGGTGCTGCTGCAGTCGATCAAAGATCTGAGCCGGTTCGAGGCCGCGACGGGGAACTTCCAGGTGGTCGTGGACCTGGAGAAGGACGCGAACTTCCTGCCCGACGCGATCAAGGGCACCCGGACGTTGTTCGTCGGGGCAGGCGGCGTCGACGCGTACGTGGACTTCTCCGCGATGGCGACGAACGCGGTGACGGTCTCGCCGGACCGCACCGAGGCGACCGTACGGCTCCCGCGTGCCCAGCTGGAGAAGCCCAACCTGGACAACAGCCGCTCGTACGTGTTCGCGCAGCAACGCGGCCTGTTCGACCGCGTCCAGGACTTCCTGTCCGGCTCCCCCGGAGACCAGCGCGAACTTTACCTGCTCGCCGAGAAGAAGATCTCTGAGGCCGCGGTGGCGAGCGACCTGCGGACGAGGGCCGACACCAACACCAAGGCGATGCTCTCGGGCCTGCTCAAGTCGCTCGGCTTCACAAAGGTCACCGTCAAGTTCACCGACGAGCCCTAGGACGGGGCCCATCCCTAGGTCGCTCTCACGGCCGCCTTAGGCCACTGTGCGCGCGTCTAAGTACCTCCCTAGCGCCCTTACGTCCGGAGATAGGGCATACGCCCGATGTGCCGGTGAGGGCCTTAGGAGGAGCTTTAAGAGTGCAGACGAAAGGCAACGCACACAACACAGGAGCACTCGGATGAACCCCGAACTCGAATACACGATCATGCAGCACCGCGTCTCCGAACTTCGCCGGGCGGCCGCCGAGCACCGGCGCGTCCAGGAGGCCATGAAGGGCCCGCGGTCCGAGCGTCGTCACCGCTCGGTCTTCGGCAAGCTCCTCGCCTCATGACCACCCACAAGCAGCCCGGCCGCATCCTCCCTCGCGGCCGGGCTGAACAACCCCCGTAAGGGGGCGCTCGGCGACGTCGAGCACGCGTTACGGGGCCCCGGTCCATTCCTGGTCGGACCGGGGCATCGCGCTATTCAGACTCCAGAGCACTGTCACACGGTGATGACCATCTTGCCGCGCGCGTGGCCCTTCGCGAGCTCGCGGACGGCCTCAGGCGCCTCGCTCAGCGGGAACGTTTTGTCCACCACCGGCGCGATCTTGCCCTGCTCCGCCAGCTCGGCCAGCGTCTCGAGCAGCTCCGGCTTGGGGAAGGCGAAGACGACCAGCGGCCGCCGGTGGGTGAACGGGCCGAGCAGGACCGTACGGAGCTGCCGGTCCATCCCGGCCAGCCACCGGCCGCCCTCCTCCCCGCCGACGATGACGAACGTGCCGCGCGGGGTCAGCGCCCGTCGCAAGTGGGACAGCGAACGGTTGCCCGCCGTGTCGACGATGAGGTCATAGCGGCGCTCACCGTCCGCGAAGTCCTCCACCGTGTAGTCCACGACGTGGTCCGCGCCGATCGACCGGACGAGCTCCACCTTGGACGTGCTGCACACGCCGGTGACCTCCGCACCGAAGGCCTTGGCCAGTTGCACCGCGAACGTCCCCACGCCCCCGCCTGCCCCGATGACCAGGACCTGCTGCCCCGGCCGCACCTTCCCGGCGTCGCGCAGCGCCATCAGCGCGGTCATTCCGGACGTCGGCAGCGCCGCGGCCTGCTCGAACGTCAGGTTCTCCGGAATCGGCGCAAGCCTGTCCTGCGCCGTGCGGGCGAACTCGGCGAAGGCGCCGTCGCACGTGCCGAACACCCGATCGCCGGGCTTGAACCTGGTGACGGCGGCGCCGACCGCCTCGATCTCCCCCGCGACGTCGGTGCCGATCAGGGGAGCCCTGGGCTTGCGGAGGCCGATCGCTGGGCGCATGAGGTACGGCACGCCCTCCACGAGGTGCCAGACGCCCATGTCGACGCCGGCCGCGTGGACGCGTAACACCACCTCGTCATCGCCGGGCGCCGGCTTCTCCACGTCCCCGAGCCGGAGGACGTCGGCCGGGCCATATGTGTCGCGGATGACGGCCTTCATGTCATTTCTCCAGTTCAGCGTTCGGGTACTGGAACACGTCGTCGAGCGGCACGCCGAACACGTGGGCGATCTGGAAGGCCATCTCCAGGGACGGCGAGTAGCGGCCCTGCTCGATGGCGATGATGGTCTGCCTGGTCACCCCGACCCGATCGGCCAGCTCCGCCTGCGTCATCTCGCCGTGCGCGAACCGCAGCGCACGGATCGAGTTCGTGACCTTCGTGGGCTTCACCATGACGGGATCCCCCGCCGGTAGGCGACGATCTTGACGATCGAGCCGAGCACGGCCTGCAGGACGAACGCCAGGTAGAGCGTGTTGGCGATCCAGAAGTGGTCCCACTCGGCCATCGCCATCACGAGCGCCGCGATGCCGCCCGCGACAAGGAACGACTGGCCGGTGTACTCCCCGTACCGGTAGATCTCCCGGTCGCGCTGGTCCTTCTTGCCGACGTCACTGGGCGCGACCATGCTGACCACGATGACCAGCAGGATCGACGCCACGATCGCGGCGCCGATGCTCCACAACAACGGGGCCGCATAGGGCACTTCGGTGAGGGGGGTGGTGCGCGCCTGGCTCAGGATGATCGCGAGGTAAGCCCCGTAGCCGCAGACCGAGACCACCAGCATGACCCACGCGCGTCTCTCTTCGGATGCCATGCTTGGAATGTAAAGCAACATGGACACGATGTCTAGAATTTTTTACATCCGCGAGGTCGCGCACATGCTGAGGGTCGCACTCGGTGTCTCAGGACTTGGGGACGGTGATGAGGAGGGCGTCGCCCTGGCCGCCGCCGCCGCACAGACCCGCCGCGCCCAGGCCGCCGCCCCGGCGCTTCAGCTCGTACGCCAGCGTCAGCACGATCCGCGCGCCCGACGCGCCGATCGGATGACCCAGGGCGATGCCGCCGCCGTTGACGTTGACCTTCTCCAGCGGCACGTCCAGTTCCTTGGCCGACTGCAGGACCACGCTCGCGAACGCCTCGTTGATCTCGATCAGGTCGAGGTCCTCCGCTGTCACGCCCTGCTTGGCCATGGCCTGCTTGATGGCGTTGGCCGGCTGGGACTGGAGGGAGGCGTCCGGGCCTGCCACGTTGCCGTGCCTGCCGATCTCCGCCAGCCACTCCAGGCCGAGCTCCTCGGCCTTCGATTTGGACATGACGACCACGGCGCAGGCGCCATCGGAGATCTGGGAGGCCGAGCCCGCCGTGATCGTGCCGTCGGCGGCGAAGGCGGGGCGGAGCTTGGCGAGCGTCTCGGCCGTGGTGTCCCCGCGTACGCCCTCGTCCTCCTTGACGACCACGGGCTCCCCGCGCCGCTGCGGGATCTCCACCGGGACGATCTCGTCGTCGAAGAGACCGTTCTTGATCGCGGCGGCGGCGAGCTGATGGGAACGGGCCGACAGGGCGTCCTGCTCCTCGCGGCCGATGCCGAGCCTGGCGTTGTAGCGCTCGGTCGACTCCCCCATCGCGCACTGATCGAACGCGCAGAACAGGCCGTCGTGGGCCATCGAGTCGATCACCTCGGCGCCGCCGTACTTGACGCCCTTGCGCAGCCCGGGCAGCAGGTGGGGGGCGTTGGTCATGGACTCCATGCCGCCGGCCACCACGATGTCGAACTCGCCCGCGCGGATGAGCTGGTCGGCCAGGGCGATCGCGTCCAGGCCGGACAAGCAGACCTTGTTGATCGTGATCGAGGGCACGGTCATCGGGATGCCGGCTTTGACGGCGGCCTGGCGAGAGGGGATCTGGCCGGCGCCGGCCTGCAGGACCTGGCCCATGATGACGTACTCGACGGCCTCCGGCGCCACTCCGGCCCGCTCCAGGGCGGCCTTGATGGCGATGCCGCCCAGCTCGACGGCCGATTGGCCGGACAGCGCGCCGAGCAGCTTGCCGACGGGCGTGCGCGCTCCGGCGACGATAACGGACCTGGACATGACAACGGCCTCCTGTGCTCGCGCGTCGGCTTCTTTGACACGATACCCACGAGGAGAATGACGCTGGCTATGGAGGCGGGCCACACATGTTCATGCGGATCGACCACATCGGGATCGCCTGCCGCGATCTGGAGGAGAAGATCGCGTTCTTCTCGGAGACCTTCGAGCTCACCGTGGTGGCCAGGGAGGTCAACGAGGAGCAAGGAGTGAAGGAGGCCATGCTGCACATCGCCGACGGCGAAGGCGGGGGCTCCTACATTCAGCTTCTAGAGCCTCTCTCCGAAGACTCCCCTGTGGGAAAATTCCTCGCCAAGCGGGGCGAGGGAGTCCATCACGTTGCTTTCGGTGTACGTGACGTCACGGAAACCATGGATAAGATCCACGAGAAGGGTGTGAGGCTGCTGGACGAGCGTCCCCGGCACGGGTCGATGGGCTCGCAGATCGCCTTCCTGCATCCCAAGGATGTGGGGGGAATGCTGACGGAGTTGGTCCAGGCCGCCAACCACCCGTAAGCGCAGAAAAACGTTCATATGTAACTAGTCACGCAGAAAGTTGGACGGGGCTTCGCAGGCAGCACCAGCGGAGTACGCTTGACCTTCCCGGACATGGAGCCTGCCGCGAGGCACAGGTTCCTGGCTCGGATGCCCCGAACCCCCCGTCCGGCCCGTGTAGCCGTCTCGACAACCCAGGATCGAGCCTCCATGCAGTCCGACATCGACGCCCAGCTCAATAATTTCTTCGAAGACGCCCCAGCCCGCGAGTTCGACGTGGTGCTTCGTGGTTACGACCGGCATCAGGTCCACGATCATCTCAAAACTCTCGACCAAGAGCTGCGCCAGGCCCGTGAGCAACTCACCAGCCTGCAGCGCGATCTGTCCGACTCCCAGCGTCAGCTGCAGGAGCAGGAGCGCCCGACCTACTCCGGTCTCGGCGCCCGCATCGAGCAGCTGCTCCGCCTGGCCGAGGAGCAGGCCACGGAGCTGGTGCAGGCCGCCAGGTCCGAGGCCAACGAGATCAAGGCCGGCGCCAAGGTCGAGGCCGCCGACCTGCGTGCCGCCGCCGAGGCCGAGGCCGCCGAGAAGCGCGCCCAGGCCACACGTGAGACCGACGAGGTGCGCACCGCCGCCGACAGGGACGCCGAGGAGATCCGCTCGACCGCCCGCCGGGAGGCCGACGAGCTGACCAACACCACCGAGCGCGAGGCCGCCAAGCTGCGGGCCACGGCCGACCACGAGGTGGCGGAGAAGCGGGCCGACGCCGAGCGGGAGATCGCCAAGCTCCGCACGACCACCGAGCGCGAGGTCGCCCAGCTGCGGGCCTCCACCAAGCGCGAGCGCGACGAGGTCCTGACCACCGCCAAGCGGCAGGCCGACGAGATGCGCGCGCAGGCTCAGCGGGTGCTGGAGGAGTCGGAGGCCAAGCGGGCGCAGGACGAAGCGGAGTTCGAGATCCAGCTCGCCGCCCGCCGGGAGGAGGCCGAGCGCCAGGAGGCCGAGCGCCACGCCACCGCGCAGGCCCACACGCAGAAGCTGGTCGCCGAGGCCGAGCAGCGGGCCGCCACGGCCGAGTCGCGGGCCACGAAGGCCACCCAGCAGGCCGAGCAGACGCGCCGCGAGGCCGACCTGCACGCCAAGCAGCTCGTCGCCAACGCCCGCAAGAGCGCCGAGACCATCGTGGCCGACGCCAAGTCGAGCGCCGAGACGATCGTCACCGAGGCGAAGACCGAGGCCGACCGCACCCGCACGGCGATGCAGCGCCAGGTCGACGAGCTCACCCGCCAGCGCGACAGCATCACCAGCCACCTCGCCCAGCTGCGCCAGCTGCTCGGCGGCGCCGCCCTTCCGGGCATGGACCCCGAGCCCGCGGTCGCGGCGGCCCCGCCGAAGCCCGCGATCGCCGCGCCTGCGCCCGCGCCCGTGGTCGAGGCACCGGCCCCTGCGCCGGCGCCGGCTCCCAAGGTCGAGGCCAAGTCCGAGGACGACGCGGAGTGGTGGCAGGAGTAGTCATTCGCTTCACGGGGGCTGAGTGACGGCGGGAGAAGAGCCTGGCGATTCGATGGTCGCTAGGCTCTCTCTTTGTCTTTGATGTCGGGTCCGTACCCGTCATGCTTTGTCGCCGACGTTCTGGGGAGTCCTGTTGTCCACAGAAGCCGAGTCCACGGCCGCTGCCGAGCGGGACGCGCCCGAGGTCGAGCGTGACGCGTCCGAGGTCGAGCGTGACGCGTCCGAGGTCGAGCGTGACGCGTCCGAGGTCGAGCGTGACGCGTCCGAGGTCGAGAGGGCGCCCGAGGCGGAGAGCGCCCCCAAGGAGGCCTCGGAGGGGCAGGAGGACCTGACCGCGCAGCCGTACGGGATCCCCGGCAAGCCGCTGGCGCGCGGCCCGTTCCTGTTCGGGCTGGTCGGCGGGCTCGGGGTGCTGACGGCGATCGCGATCGGCCAGATGGTCGTCAACTCGCTGAGCACGATCATCCTCGTCGTGGTGGCGATGTTCCTGGCCGTCGGCCTCAACCCGGCCGTGGAGGCGCTGCAGCGCAAGGGCCTGGCCAGGCGGGGCGCGATCTCGATCGTGTTCGCCGGCGTCATCGTGGCGTTCGCGCTGTTCGGGCTGGCAGTGGTGCCGCCGGTGAGCCAGGAGCTGACGGAATTCGTCGCGGCGGTGCCCGGATACCTCAACGAGCTGCAGAACCATCCGACGCTGCGGCAGCTCGACGCCGAGTACAAGATCATCTCGCAGCTCACGACGTTCGTCACCGGCACGCTGGGGCCGTCGCTGGCCAGCGGGATCATGGGCGCGGGGCTGGTGGTGCTGGACAGCGTGTTCACGACCGTGACGTTGCTGGTCCTCATGCTCTACTTCCTCGGCTCGCTGCACACGATCAAGGACTACCTGCTCAAGCTGGTGCCGTCCTCGCGCCGGGTACGCACCCGCGCGATCAGCGAGCAGATCCTCACCGGCATCGGCGGCTACGTCGCGGGCAACGTGCTGATCTCGGTCATCGCGGGCGTGCTCACGTGGATCTTCCTGTCCATCGCCGGCGTCAAGTACGCGCTCGCGCTCGCCCTGGTCGTCGCGCTGACGGACCTGATCCCGCTGGTGGGGGCCACGATCGGCGCGGTGCTCGTGACCGCCGTGGCACTGCTGCAGTCGCTGCCCGCGGGCATCGCCTGTGCGATCTTCTTCGTGGTCTACCAGCAGGTCGAGAACTACCTCATCTACCCCAGGGTGATGAAGCGCTCGGTGGACGTGACACCGGCCGTGACGGTGATCGCCGCGTTGTTCGGCGGCGCGCTGCTGGGAATCGTCGGCGCGTTGCTGGCCATCCCGGTGGCCGCGGCGATCGCGCTGATCATCCGCGAAGTCGTCATCCCACGCCAGTCACAGGCCTGAGCGCTTCTCAGGCCGGGGCTCACAGCCGTACGCCGCCCAGCTCTGTTCTGAGGAATTCGGTCACCGCCGCGTTGAACGCCTCCGGCTGCTCGACCGCGCTCAGATGACCGGCCTTGGGGATGACTTCCAGGCGGCCGTTGCCGGGCACGGCCCGCGCCATCGCCTCGGCGTCGGCGGGTGGCGACAGCTCGTCCTCCTCACCCACGAGGATCAGGAGGGGGACCTTGAGCGCGCCCAGCGTGTCGAACGAGTCGGGCCGCGCCGCCATGGCCCGCTGCGCCCAGGCGACGGCGCCCGGAGGCGCGGACTGCACCAGCCCTTTGACGCGCCCGAACACCATGGCGCGCCGCTCCTTGGTCGTGGGCCCGATGAGCGTCGGCAGCACGTCGCTGACCAGCACGTCGTTCCCGTCGGACAGCACGGCTTGCGCGATGCGCTCCCTGTTGTCCCTCGCCGGAGCCGGGTCGGGGCTCGCCTTGGTGTCGGCCAGGATGGCGCCGAGCAGCCGGTCGGGGTGCCGCCGGCAGAACGCCATGGTCACGTAGCCGCCCATGGACAGCCCGCCGACCACCGCCCTGTCGATGCCCTCCTCGTCCAGCAGCCTGGCGACGTCGTCGGCCATGAGGTCGAGCGACGGCTCGTCCTCACCCAGCCGCGACCCGCCGAAACCGCGCAGGTCGGGGGTGATGACCCGGCAGACCTTGGCCAGCCCTTCCCGCTGGGCCAGCCACATCGCCGACGACAGCGGGAACGCGTGAAGCAGCACAAGCGGGAGTCCGGTCCCGGCCGATCTCGTGTAGAGCTGCACGGATCACACGGTAGCCGGGTTCGCGGCCGCGAGCACTCAATGTCATATGCCGATATACCCCCATAACGCGGACCGCTTTATCGGGGGCGCGGTCAGATGGCGGTGGCGCCGCCGTCGATGAACAGGACCTGGCCCGTCATGTACGCCGACGCCGCACTGGCCAGGAAGACCGCCGGCTGGGCCATCTCCTCCACGGTTCCCCAGCGCCGCATCGGCACGGAGCCGACCGTGGCCGCACTGGCCGCCTCGTCCTCCCAGAGATTGCGGTTGAGCTCCGTGGCCGTCCAGCCGGGGCACAGGGCGTTCACCCGTACGCCGGCCTGCGCCCATTCCACGGCGAGCGTCTTGGTGAGCGCCACCAGCCCCGCTTTGGCGGCGGCGTAGGGGGCGAGGAAGGGCGCGCCGAGCGCGGCCACCGACGCCACGTTGATGACCGACGCGCCGCCCCGCTCCAGCAGGTGCGGTGCGGCCGCGTGACAGACGACCATGGCGGAGTCCAGGTTGAGCCGCATGAGCTTGTCCCAGCCGGACAACCGCAGGTCCTTGAACTCGACCATGAAGTTCGAGCCGCCGGCGTTGTTGACCAGGATGTCGAGGTGGCCGAGCGCGTCGACGGCAGCCGCCACGGCGCCGGTGGCGGCGTCGCGGTCGGTGAGGTCGGCGGGGATGACGACGGCCCGCCGGCCCAGCGCCTCGATCTCCTTGCCGACCTCGGCGAGGCTCTCGGCGGATCGGGACACGAGCGCGACGTCGGCCCCCGCCTCGGCGTAGGCGAGTGCGATGGCCCGCCCGATCCCCTTCGACGCCCCGGTGACAAGGGCCTGCTTCCCACTCAGATCGAACGCGCCCACGCCGCCGCCTCCTCGGTATCCCGGCTAGAACCGAACAATATTCTAACCATGCCGGCGTGGGGAATGGGGCGGCGGGGGTGCGAGGGCCCCCCGCGCCCCCGCACCGCCACGTGCTCAGAAGAAGAAGCCGAAGAAGTCGTCCAGGCCGCTCTGGTCGATCCAGCGGGTGACCCGCGCGCCGGTCTCGGCGATCGTGCCCGTCCGCGTGTTCTCCGGTTCGATCTTCTCCGGCCGGAAGATCTGCTTCTCACCCTGGCCGGAGCCACCGGGCCGCAGCCGCGGCGGCGGACCGTCCGGGTACATCCGGCCGTCCCGGTAGACCGTGTAGGACTGGGTCGGCTGAATGGTGCCGTCGTTGCGGTAGACCTGCCCAGGCCGTGGCTGCATCGGCTGCCTGCTGTCCCTGGGCGGGGTCTGCCGCTGGGTGGCCCGGTGGCTGGTCGGCCGCTGCGCCGGACGCTGCCGCGCCCGCTGGATCCCGCTGGGGATCCGGCCGGCCCGCCTGTTGCGCGCCCTGGCCGCCTGCGCGGCACGCCTGGCCGCCCGCGCGTCGGCGGCCTTCCTCCTCGCCTCTCTTCTCGCCGCCGCCGCGGCCCGCCGCTGGGCTCTGGCCGTGGCCGCCTTCCTGGCCCTTTCCGCCGCCTTTCTCCTGGCCTCCGCCTGGAGGCGCCTCCTGGCCGCCGCGGCGGCACGCTTGCGCGCCGCTTCCGCGGCCCGCTTCCTGGCCGCCTCCGCGGCCCGCCTCCTGGCCTCGGCGGCAGCGCGCCGCCGGGCCGCCGCGATCGCGGCCCGCCTGGCCGCCGCCCGGGCCGCCGCGATGGCCGCCCGCCTGGCGGCGGCCATCGCCAGCCTCCTGGCGATGATCTGGGCCGCGATCCTCGCCGCGATGGCGGCGGCGAACCAGAACAGCTGACCGTCGGGGTCGGTCATGGTGACGGGGCTGTTGTTGGCGTAGGCATAGGCGTTGAGCTGCTGCGGCTCCGACTCCTCGATCACGGGGTCGACCGACAGGAATCGCCCGTGCTTGGGGTCGTACTCGCGGGCGCCCAGGTGGACGAGCCCGGTCGTCGGGTCCTGCGTGCCTCCGACGAACGCGCGCTGCCCGGGCCAGAACGCCGGTGGCGAGCCCCGGTTCTCACCGAAGGGGGTCAACCTGCGTACGGCCAGCTCGCCGGTCCCGGCGTTCACCGCCGCCTGGGCCGTGCCCTGGTGGTCGCCGGCCAGGAAATACACCTGGTTGTCCGGCGTGCGTACCGCGATGGCCTGGTCGTTGATGGTGTAGTAGCGGGTCTGCTCGACGGCGTCCTTGGCGAAGTCGAAGCGCAGCTCCATGTCGTCGATGTAGAGCGTGGCATCGGCCGGCGTCTTGCGAATAAGCCGGTCGCCGTCCGCGCTGTAGACGAACGACGTCGTCTTGCCCGCCTCCGTCACCGACTCCAGGTTGCCCTCGGCGTCCCAGACCAGGCTCTGGTCCGAGGTACCGATCTTGCGCCTGGTGGTGTTGCCGGCCGCGTCGTACTCGAACAGGTCCGACCCGACGCTCTGCAGCGCGTGCGGCTGCTTGGTGCCCGGCGCGGGGTAGGTGTAGTCGCGGACGGTCTGGCCCGCGCCGCCCCAGGCGTGCCTGGTCTCCTTGATCCGGTTGCCGGTGGAGTCGTAGGCGTAACCGACCGCGTACGGGGCCATGCCACCGATCTTGTCCGGCTGCGGGCTGCCGCTCGCGCAGTCGTCGATGGCCGTCCAGGCCGAGGTCAGGCGGCGCAGGTGATCATAGGTGAAGCACTGCGTGTCCTGGCCGCTCGCCCTGTCAGCGATCTTGGTGATGTTGCCGACGGCGTCGTAGGTGTAGGCGAGGTCGAGGTCGGTCGCTGCGGTGGCCTCCCGGTCCAGCCGCATGTTGGTCAGCCTGCGGGTGGTCTCGTCGTGGGTGTAGGTGAGCCAGGTCTTCCTGCCGCCGGTGCCCAGCTCGTACTGCAGGGTCTCGCCGAGTTTGGAGTAGCGGGTCGCGGTCACGTACGACGACAGGCCGGTGACCTTGGTCGGCTGGCTCTGCTCGTCGTAGGTGTAGACGACCGACTCTTCGGCCAGGCCGCCACCCGCCGGGAAGCTGACCGACTGGACCTGGTCGTCGAGCGTGTAACGGGTGTTGAGGATGTACGAGCCGGCCAGCTTGCCCTCCCGCTCGGGGATGGTGACCGTCTGGCGCAGCGTGCGGTAGTGGGAGTCGATGGCGTTGATCTCGGCCTTGTACGCCTGCCCGCCCACATAGCGGATGCTGGCGTTCATGTGGCCCTTGGCCAGCCCGTCGTACTTCCACTCGGCCAGCAGCGGCCCGGTCGCGGAGCCGTCACGCAGCTCCTTCTTGCGGCCCAGCTCGTCGTAGACGTACCACAGGGTCCTGCCGCGGGCATCGGTGGTGCTGACCAGCTCGTCCGCGTCGTTGTAGGTCATGGTGGTGACGCCCTTGTCGGGGTCCTCCGCCTTGATCTGCCGGCCGCGCAGGTCGTAGTGGTGGCGCCACACGTTGCCGGCGTGGTCGGTCACCGTGGACAGCCGTCCGGCGTGGTCGTAGGTGTACTTGGTGGACTCGTACTCGCCGGTCGGGGTGGCGCCCTTGTACTGGCGCAGCTCGATGAGCCGGTCCTCGGCGTCCCCGATGCGGGTGGTGGCGGTGCCGCCGGGCGGCGGCGTCACGTGGATCCGGTCGCCTTCCTGCACCGTGCTGACCCGGTACTTCTCCACGCCCTTCGCCTTGAGGATCTGAGCGTTGACGTCCCCGGTGCCGTCGAAGGCCGACACGACCTGGGTGGGCACGGCGGCGTCGGCGACCGCGAGCAGGTCGGTGGACGGGACACCGGTGGCGAAGTAGCCGGTGTTGGCCTTGCTCTGCTGGCCCTGCGAGTTGTGGAAGGTGTCGGTGATCGTGCGCCCGTCGCGCAGCGCCGGGTCCTGCGTCTGGTCGTCCCTGGGCGCGGGCTCCTGCGTCTGGCGCTCGCGCATCAGGCCGTCGTACAGCTCGTGGCTGGCGGAGTAGGTGCCGTCGGCGTTCAGCGTCTTGGTGGTGACGACGCTGGGCCCGTCGGTGCGGATCACGTAGGAATACTCGGTGCTGGGCGACTGGTTGGCGGCCTTGCTGCGGTCCGGCTGCCAGACCTTGGTCAGGCGGCCGAGCGCGTCGTACTCCAGGTCGATGCGGCGGTTGTTGGCGTCGACCTCGGCGACCGGCTCGCCCCAGGCCGGGTTGACCAGGGTGCGCTCGATGTGGCCGAGCTGGTTGGTCTGCGTGATCTCGGTCGGCGGCGCCCCCGCGGCGGGGGTGTAGGTGGTGGTGGACTTGGTGCCGACCGCGTCGGTCTCGCTGGTCTCGCGGCCGTAGACGTCATACGTGTGGGTGCTGTCGGTGATCGTCGCGCCGTCCCCGGAGACGAGTTGCTGGACCGAGGTCACGTCACCCTTGCTCGGGGCCTGGCCGAACGCCTGGCCGTCGTAGCCGACCTTCTCGTCGGAGATCACCTCACCGGCGGCCAGCGTGGACACGGCGGTGCCGCAGCTCGCTGACACCTTCTGGATGCGGCTGGTGTAGTCAAGCATCCAGCTGGCGTCGTTGCGGGCGTAGGTGTAGCGGACGCACTGGTCGTCGTCGGCAGTGGCCAGGTCGCCCTTCTCCTCGACCTGGGTGAGCAGGCCCTTGGCGTCGTACGCGCGCTCCTCGCCGGTACGCCGCCACGTGCCGCCGGCCATCGCGGTCCGGGTCACCATGGACTTCGGCTCGACCAGGTGCGCGACCTTGGTCACGCCCCCTTGCGTGGACTCGGCGGTCTTGAGCGACCACGGCTGCTCGACGGTCGCGGTCAGGATGGCGCCGCCGTCCCCGTCGTAGGTGATCTCCTCGCGCTCGAGCCCGGAGTACTGGTCGAGGTCGTCCACCGTGCCGCCCTCGGAGTCGGCCACCTGCGCGGTGCGCTTGGAGCCGTCGGCCTGCTTGTCGCCGTGCATGCCGCGGAAGTAGCGGAACTCGGTGAGCGTGCGCTTGGTGTCCTGCCCGTCGCCCTCGCGGACCCGCACCCGGCCGAAGCCCCGGAAGTCCGACCACGTGCGGTGCTCGGGCTTGACGAGGATGTTCTCGGCGTAGTGCCAGGCGGCGCCGTCCAGGTATTCGTAGCTGGTGACCACGCCGGGCGAGCCGGCGACGCGGTCCACCTCGATGGTCTGCGCGACCACGTACTTGTGGAACCAGTCGGTGACCTCCGGCTCGGCCGGCGGCGACCAGCGCTGCGGGAAGCACAGCCGGTTGTTCTTGTCGGCCGTCGGCACGTCGCCCGGCTTGCAGTCGGCGGGGGCGTAGTTCACGCGCAGCTCGCCGCCGGACTCGTTGTTGACGGCCTGGACGCGCCACTTGACCAGCGGGGCGCGGCCCTCATTGGCGTCCACCCTGTTGGGCAGCTGGACGCCGGCGAACGTGACCTTGGGCAGCGTGATCGTGCCGCCCACGTGGCCTGTCTGCTGGACTGAGGCCAGCCACAGTGAGGGGCTGAGGCCGTCGCCCGTCGCGGGGAACTGGTGGGTCAGTGTCCAGGAGTCCACCGGGTTGTACACGTCGGAGCCGTTGTTGATCTGGGTGGTGACCTTGGTCAGCCGCTTGCGGGTGAAAAACGTCGGCGCCAGCCGGTCGGTGCACGTCACGCCGGCGTTGCAGATCTGGTCGAACGGCACGTCCGGCCAGTGGCTCGCGGTCTCCTTCTTGAGCTGGTCGGGGGCGCAGGTGATGGTGCCGCTGGGCAGGCAGCGCTCGGCCACCTCGAACACCACGCGGGCCGCCGGGGCCTTGGTGAACAGCTCGTTCTGCAGGTAGCCGTAGTCGATGCGGGTGAGGTAGGCGCCGCGTACGTACGAGGTGCCCAGCTCGGGCTTCATGTTGCGGCCGTAGTAGTTGGTCTCGCGCTCGTACCAGTAGGTAGTGGCGTTGCCGTGGGTGTCGACGGAGTAGTCGAGGTTCCACCGGTAGGCCTGCTGGCACCAGGCGTTGGCCGGGGTGCTGGAGTAGCAGGGCTCGCCGCTGTTGTTGCCGAACACCGGCGCCGTCTGGACCGACTTGGTCTCCGGCTTGCCGCTCGCCCAGCCGGGCAGGCGGTTCAGGCCGAAGGTGTATTGGGTGCCGTCGGCGGTGGTGACGCGCCAGTACTCGCCGTTGTTGTCGCCGTTGGCGGCGCCGGTGAGGTATTCGATCCTGGTGCCATCATCGCGTTTCGGACGCCACTGCTTGGTCGTGGCGTCCTTGATCAGTTCGACGGCCGAGTTGCCGAGTGACAGGGTGGCGTTGTCCTGGTCCCAGCACAGGTCGCCGGTCTTCTTGCCGTCGATCATGCAGGATTTGTAGCGGCGCTCGATGTAGCCGCTGGGGTTGAGCTCGAAGCCTTCACCGGCCCAGGACGCCTGGTTGTTGGTGGAGACGGTGCGGCCGTCCACGCTCTGGGAGGAGTAGCCGAGGGAGATCTCCGGCTCGTCACCGCCCAGCGCGGGCGGCGTACGCAGGTCGTAGCCCCAGGTGAAGTCGCCGGTCTGGGTGCCGACGCTCCAGTCGGCGGAGGGGGCCAGCGAGGTGGCCGAGTGGTCGCCGGAGGGGCCGGAGGCGGCGGCCGTCAGGGCGTAGACGGCGCCGGTCTCGACCTCGGCGGTCAGCGTGCCGTCCTTGGGGTTGTTCTCGCTCTTCACCGGCTCCGGCTGCGGGCAGCCCGCGGTGGCGGTGGCGGCCTTGAGCCCGCACTCCGCCAGCTTGACCATCCGGAGGCGGGCGCCGTAATCGCCGCCGTAGGCGTAGCGGAAGCCGGAGTAGTCGATCTCCAGGCGGGTCTTCGCCGCCGCCTTGGCCACCGCGACGCCCTGGCCAGGCGACACGCGCATCGCCAGGCCGAGCCGGTCGGTGTCGAGCAGCTCCACGCTCACTGGGTCGGCCGCGGCCTTGGCCTCGCCCTTCTGCGGGGCCAGCCGGACGGGGAAGCCGTCCGCCAGGGTTGTGGCGGCGGCGCCGCCCAGCTCCGCCTTCCGCTGCTTGGGCCAGGTGATGCCTGGTGGCGCCTTCCACGCCTGTTTCTGCACGGGATCGGCGATCGGCGGCAGGACCGGCACCTTCGTGCCCTTGACGGGGGCTTCCTTCTGCGTCGAGGGGGCCGGGCGGGCGGCGGCCGAGGCGGGCATGGCGTACGCCAGGGGCACCACCAGGACGATCGAGAAGACGGCCGCCAGCCGGCGCGGCCAGGGGGATTCGGGCTTGGCTTCCCGGAAGCGGTTCCAGGACGAGTCGGGAAGGTCGGGTTCGTCGGGTTGATGAGGTCGGTTCCAACGGGATTCGGGCAGCTCTAACTCACTCGGCAGGTCCATGAACCTCTCCCAGTCGGGGGTGCTGGTCGGGAACTACTGGGCTGCTGTTACGGGGCCCGATGACCGGGCTCGATCATTGGGCCCGATTACTGGGCTGCTAGTTGGGCGATCTGCTCGGCGCTCAGTACGCCGTCGTAGGTGCGGACGTCGTCGACGGCGCCCGGCCAGTAGCCGGTGAGCAAGCCCGCGGACTTGGTACGGCCCACGTGCAGCGGGCCAGTGGCGCTCCATGTGCTGACGTGGCCGGTCACGGTCGTGGTGGACAGGCGGCCGTTGACATAGATGCGGAGTTCGCCGGCCAGTGGGTCGTACACGCCGGCCACGTGGGTCCACTCCAGCGGGTTCGGGATGGCGTCCGAGCGGGTCCGCACGAGGGTCGCCGCGTCGGTGTCGTCGGCCGCCATCCCGAACACCCACCGCCCCTGCGCGCTGTCGTAGCCCAGCTGGAACCCGGCGGCCCTCGTGCCCGTCTGGGCGACCGCGGCGGCGTCACCGGAAGGCAGGTAGTCGAGCTGGGTCCACAGGGCGACGGTGAACCCGGTCCCGGTGGACACGGCGGGCTTGGCCACCTCGGCGGCGCCGTTGACGCCGTCGAGCGCGAGTGCGCCGTCCAGCCAGCCGGCCGTCCACGAGGCGCCGCCCACCAGGGCGGCCGGCGTGGCCCGGCCGGAGGAGTCGGCGGCCGAGTAGCCGGACTGCTCATCCAGCTTCCAGTGGCCGACCAGCGTGGCGGCGCTGTTGACCAGGTCGGCGACCTCGTCGGCGAACATGGCCCGGCCGTAGACCCGCACGTCGTCGACGTCGCCCGGCCAGAACTCGGCCGCGGCTCCATTGACCTTGCCGCGGCCGATCGTGAGCGGGCCGGTGGCGTTCCACGGCTGGGTGAAGGCCACCGTGGACTCCAGGCGGCCGTTGACGTAGAGCGAGATCTGGCCGGCCGCCGCGTCGTAGACGCCGGTGAGGTGGGTCCACTCGTTCAGCCGCGGCGCGGCGGCCGACAGGGCGCGCACGGTCGCGGCGCCGTCCGCGTCGGCGGTGGTGCGGGTCAGGGCCCAGCGGTCGTCGGTCTTGGAGTACTGCAGCGCGAACGCCCCGGCCCTGCCGCCTTCCTGGGTGACGACCGTGGCGGAGCCGGTGGTGGCGGTCAGGCGGGCCCAGGCGGTGACGGTCACGTTGCGCGCGGTGTCGGCGACGGGACCGGCGGTCTGGGCATAGGCGTTGGCCAGCTTGAGTCCCGCACCGGTCTTGCCGGTCGTCCACGTGGCGCCGTACAGCGTGGCGGGGTTGGCGTTCGCGGCGTCGCCGGCCACTTGGCCCCCGCCCTCGTCCAGGGCCCAGTGGCCGCTCGGGGCCGTGCCCGCGTTGACGTTGAACACGTACGTGCGGATCGGGCCGAGCTGCCCCGCGTGGTCCTTGCTGCGCACCGACAGGACGTTGGGGCCGTCGTGGCGGGGCGTGAGCTGGATCGTGGCGGTGCCGTCAAGGCTGGGTGCGACCTGTGTGCCGGGCGTGGTGTCGAGCCCGTAGACGTAGGCCGCCACGTCGGTGACGCCGTTGGGGGCGAACGTGAACGCGCCCGCCAGGCCCACGCCGTCACTCCAGGTGTTCTCAACGTACTGGGACGAGGTGACCTGCGGCTCCTTGCCGGGCGCGGTGGCGTCCACGGTGGCCTCGCACCACGGGCCCCACGCACTGTCGGCCCTGCCGTCCTGCGCGCGCACCCGCCAGCGGATCAACGCGCCGTCGGCATACGCGCCCTGCGGGACGGTCGCGGAGAACGCGGTGCCGCTCGATCCCAGAGCCGTGACGTACTCGCCCAGCTTCACTCCTGCGGCCGACCACCACTCGAAGTGGCCCTTGACCGAATTGTCGGCGTCCTTCAGCCTGGCCCAGAGCTTCGGCGTGGTGGTGCTGATGATCGGCCGCGTGTCGCCCGAGCCGCACGCGCCGCCCGGGTCGGACCACGCGTCGGCGGCGAGGGGAGCGGTGGGGATGGAGTTGTACTCGATGACCAGGCTCGGGTTGTTCCTGAACTTCTTCCAGGCGTAGACGTCGGTCTCGCTGGTGGCATAGAGACCGATGGTCGCGGTGGGCCACTTCTTGGCGGCGGCGTCGGCGATCCACGACGTGACGTCGAACTCCACGCCGCCGGGCAGGCAGGCCGAGCCCCAGCCTTTGGCCACGTTCACCGTGGAGAGCAACCTGGTCTTGGCCGGCGGGTTGTTCCAGGTGGTGCTCTTGCTGATCGCGCCGGTCCCCCAGGCCTCCACCTTGCGGGCACTGCACGAGTACGACCAAGTCTCGTACGTGCGCAGTGTGGCCTTGATGATCTGCTTGCCGTGGATGGTGGAGCCGGTGGCCATCTGGAAGAACGAGCGATTCGTCTGGGTGGAGCTGATGTGGCCGACGCGGGCGACGTCGCTGGAGTTGAGGTAGTTGGAGTTGGGCCAGTTGCTCCAGACCGCCGTCCACGAGCCGCGGGCGGCCGAGAAGTACGGGTCCAGATAGACGGGGAACTTCGTCTTCGGGTCCGCCAGCATCCTCTGGTCCGGCTTGAGCCTCAGGTGCCTGCCTGAGACCTCCACGCCCATCGCGGCCTCGCGGGCCTCCGGGGAGCGGCCCTCCTTGAGCGCCTGCGGGCTCGTGATGCCCTCGGAGTCCCACATCTTGGGGGTGGGCGCGACGAAGATCGTGCCGCTCTTCGCGTCCACGGCCTCAAGGTTGCCCGCCTTGTCCGACTTCACCGACAGGCCGTGGGAGGAGAGCGGGAACGTCAGCTCGGTCAGGCTCGCCGCGGCGGCCCGCGACTTGACCACCAGGACGTGGGAGAAGCCGTCCACGTCCGCGGTGACCTGGAGGTCCACGCCCGGCATCACCTCGGGGTAGGTGGCGGTGTCGCCGTTGAGCGTCGGTACGGGCAGCGTGCCCGGCCAGCCGAGCTCCAAGGCCTTGGCGCCACGCGACAGCCGGGCGAGCCTGGCGTCGCCGCCGCCGGAGAACCTCAGCCCAACGGCCGCGGCGACCGGCTCCACCGCCCCGTCCGGGCGCCGGCGGAGCGTGGTGTCGACAGGGGTCCACCGGCCGTTCTGGCGGACGCGTACCGGGCGGACGTGCTGCTCCATGCTGTAGGTGCCGTCGGGCTTGGCGAAGACCTGGCGGGTCTCGCTCGTCAGCGCCGCCACCTCGACGGGCCGGTTGTCCCGCCGGGCCAGAGCCGCGGCGTCCCGCTCCGGCGAGACGACAGTGGCCGGCGGCGTGTCCGCGGCGGCGACCGGTGCTAAGGGGATCATCACGATCGGGAACGCCAACGCCGCCGCACTCAGAACACGCACAACCCGCATCTGTCCTCGCCCATGGTGAGCTGGGGTTACGCGCGGGACGGAGGACCGCCCGGCGTCTCCACGATCTTCGGTTGACGATCGGATTGTCACTCCGGTCACGGCAGCGGTCCAGAGTTTTGCGCATTCTGCTCAAAAAACCTTCAATGCCACCGATTTAGGTGGAAATATCCGTCAGACCGTCGTCGGGAGCGGCCACGCCGCCGGATTGACGCGCTTGACGATCTCGTTCAGCGCGATCCGCACGTACGGCTCCCCCACCCACAGGTGCTTGGCCCCGTCCACCCCGACGACCTCGGCCTGCGGCACCCGCGCGAACCGCCTGCGGGCCTCCTCAGGCCGCAGGTAGTCGTCGAACTCCGGAACCAGCGCCGTCAGCGGCCGCCCGAACCGCGCCCACGCGTCCAGATCGTCGTCGGTGGCCCTGTGCAGCGGCGGCGACAGCAGGATCGCGCCCTCGACCAGCGGGTCGTGGGCCCACTTGAGCGTCAGCTCGGTCCCGAACGACCAGCCGACCACCCAGACGTGCGGCAGGTCGTGGTATTCGGCGTATTCCAGCGCCGCCGCGACGTCGAACCGCTCCCCCTCACCCCCGTCGAACGTGCCCTCCGAGGTGCCGCGCTCCGACGAGGTGCCCCGGGTGTTGAAGCGCAACACGGCGAGGTCGGCGAGCGCCGGCAGGCGGTTGGCGGCCTTCTTGTAGACGTGGCTGTCCATGAAGCCGCCGTGAGTGGGCAGCGGGTGCAGGGTCACCAGCGTCGCCACGGGCGGCCGCTCCTCCGGCAGGACCAGCTCACCGACCAGGGTCAGGCCGTCACCCGTGTGCAACTCGATCGGCTCACGCCTGGCCGGCAGCACGCTCGCCGCACGAATTTCCACCTCTTGGGGTCCCTTTCAGTAGCGACTGCGGCCGGGGCCGCGGTCCAGTCTCTTGCGCCAGCATGCCTGATGCCAGTGGCGGCGCTCCTCGTCGCCTCCCGCCCAGTTGGGCCAGGCCACGAGATGCGGCTGGCCACGGCGGATCTCCTGGTCACAGCCGGGACAGCGGTAGTCCTTGGTCGAGGAGGCGCCGTTGAGCATGCGGACCTTCCACTCGCCGTCCGGCCATTCCTCCACCTTGTCCAGGCCGGTCGGGAAGCCGAAAGGGCGGGAGGACTCCCTGCGGCGGGCCCGTCGGGGGCTCATCCTGTGCCGTATGCAGACCGTTCGAACGCCATGCGTCCAGTTTTCCAGAGCCGCTAAGGTGGGTCGTCATGCGGCTGGTCATCGCGCGATGCAGCGTGGATTATGTTGGACGGCTCACGGCGCACTTGCCGATGGCGCCGAGACTCGTTCTGATCAAGGCGGACGGCAGCGTGAGCATTCACGCCGACGACCGCGCCTTCAAGCCGCTCAACTGGATGAACCCGCCGTGCAAGCTCAAGGAGGACGGCGATACCTGGACGGTCACCCATGGCAAGACCGGCGAGAAGCTGGTCCTGACCATGGCCGAGATCCTCCACGACTCCAGCCACGAGCTGGGCGTCGACCCAGGGCTGATCAAGGACGGTGTGGAGGCGCATCTGCAGGAGCTGCTCGCCGAGCACATCACGACGCTGGGCGAGGGATATTCGCTGATCCGGCGGGAGTACATGACGGCGATCGGGCCGGTGGACATCCTCTGCCGCGACGCGCTGGGCGCGACCGTGGCGGTGGAGATCAAGCGGCGCGGGGAGATCGACGGTGTGGAGCAGCTCACCAGATATCTCGAGCTTCTCAACCGGGACCCGCTGCTTGCCCCCGTCCGCGGCATCTTCGCCGCTCAGGAGATCAAACCCCAGGCGAAGGTGCTCGCTGTCGATCGCGGCATCGACTGCGTCACGCTCGACTACGACACCCTCCGCGGCATCGAACCCTCAAACCCTACTCTTTTTTGATTTTTTACGCGGTGACGTGGTCCGCCAAACGCCGTACTTTGGCTGAGGGCCCTCCAGGGGAACGGCCTCTGACCCTTCAGTGGTGACTCGCCGTTACGCGAGCCCATGGTCACCGGGTGCGGGGTTTACCTTGACCCGGAACTAGTAAGCATGGGCTTACCCGTCTATCGTGGCGCCATGAGCACGCTCACGTTCGACTCACTCGATCCGGCGACCGGCGCGGTCGTCGGCAGCCACCCCAACCAGGGGCCCGACGCCGTCCACGAGGCCGTCGGACGGGCCGATGAGGCGGCGGCTTGGTGGGCCGGGCTGGGTCATGAGGAGCGCCGACGCCGTCTGCTCGACTACAAGGCCGTGGTCACCCAGCATCTGCGAGAGCTCGCCACGCTGGTGCACCAGGAGACCGGCAAGCCGGTGGGCGACGCCACGCTGGAGATCGTGCTGGCGATCACTCATATCGACTGGGCGGCCCGCAACGCGCGGAAGGTGCTCGGCCGCCGCAGGGTCGCCACCGGGGTGATCGGGCTCAATCTGGCCGCCACGCTCGAATACCTGCCGCTGGGCGTCGTGGCCGTGATCGGCCCCTGGAACTACCCGGTCTTCACCCCCATGGGCTCCATCGCGTACGCGCTCGCGGCGGGCAACGCGGTCGTTTTCAAGCCGAGCGAGCTGACCCCCGGCGTGGGCGTGCGGCTGGCGGAGTTGTTCGCCGAGTCGGTGCCCGAGCACCCGGTGTTCCAGGCCGTCACCGGGCTGGGTGAGACGGGCGCGGCGCTGGCGGGCGATCCGCGGGTGCGGAAAGTGGCGTTCACCGGCTCGACCGCCACGGCCAAGCGGGTCATGGCGGCCTGCGCCGAGAACCTCACCCCGATCGTGGCCGAGTGCGGCGGCAAGGACGCGTTCATCGTGGACGCCGACGCCGACGTGGCAAGGGCCGCGGACGCCTGCCTGTGGGGCGCGATGTCCAACGCCGGGCAGACGTGCGTGGGCGTCGAACGGGTTTACGTGGTGGACGCGGTCTATGAAAGTTTCATGCGCGAGTTGTCCGGCCGAGTGGCGAAGGTGCGGGCTGGCGAGGACTACGGGCCGATCACGATGCCGGGCCAGGTCGACATTATCAAGCGGCACATCGACGACGCCGCCAAGTCGGGCAAGGTCGTCGCGGGTGGCCCCGCCTCCGTGCGTGCGCCGTACGTGGACCCGGTGATCGTCGAGGACGTGCCCGAGGACTCCCCCGCGGTCCGCGAGGAGACGTTCGGGCCGACGATCACCGTCCGCCGCACCCGCGACGCCCATGAGGCGCTGCAGCTGGCCAACGCCTCCGCCTATGGCCTGGGTGGGACGGTCTTCTCGAAGAACGTGCGCAGGGCCATGGAGCTGGCCCGCATGATGCGGAGCGGGATGACGGCCATCAACTCGGTCATCTCCTTCGCCGGCGTCCCGGCCCTGCCGTTCGGCGGCGTGGGCGATTCGGGGTTCGGGCGGATTCATGGAGCCGACGGTCTGCGCGAGTTCGCCAGGCCCAAAGCGATCTCCCGGCAGCGGTTCGCGATGCCCGGAATGAACCTGACATCGTTCGCGAGAGGGCCCGCCGAGCTTGACCGGCTGATCAGGCTCGTCACGTTCTTGCACGGCCGACGTAAAAGATAATCTTCTTACCCTTTCCCAAAACGGATCGATCCGTCCATAATTGTGTGCTCTGGGGGCCACGATCATGTTGGACGGGTGGACAGTGAACCGGTCTTACCGGGGAATGTCGGCTGAGCAAAGGCTGGCGGACAGACGGGAGCGGCTGATGACGGCCGCCTACACGCTATACGCGAAGCCGGGTTTCGCGGCGACGACCATCGAAAGGCTGTGTGCGGAGGCGCGGATCTCCAACCGCGCCTTCTACGAATGTTTCGGCAGCCAGGAGGAGCTGCTTCAGGCGGTCCACGAGCGGTGCGTGGAGGAAAGCCTGGCCGTCGTGACCAAAGCGGTGCAGGAAGCGCCGGACACGCTCGACGGAAGGGTCACGGCGGGGATTCGCGCCTATATCGAGTTCATCGCGGCCGACCGGCGCCGGGCCCTCATCATGCACGTGGAGGTGCGCAGGTCAGGAGACATCCTGACGACGTCTCGCCAGCGGGCCATAGAGGGCTTCGCCCGGCTCGTGCAGGAGGCCTCCGCCGATTTTCCCTCAGCCGAGCCGCTGAATCGGCGGCTCGTCGCGCTCGGTGTCGTTGGCGCGTTACAAGAGTTGCTCATCGAATGGCTGCTCACCGACGACCAGCCTCCGGTCGACGAACTCGTGGACACGGCCGTGCACATCTTCATCCGGAGCTTGAGTACCCCCGACACAGCCGGTTGATGCGCCGGGCGTTATCTGTCATACACGCAGCGGATAAATCTGCTTTCGATGTTGTTTTCAGTGTCATAGCTCACAGATGCGTACCACCCGTAATCTACATTTTGTCTAAGTCGGGAAAGAGCGGGCAACGGCTGATCGTCGCCCGCTCCGATATGTCATCTCAGGCCACCGCGGCCGCCGGAGCCTCCACATGCAGCACCCGATTCAGCCGGGTCACCGCCAGGATCCGCATGATCCGCGGTGGCACCCCCCGAAGAACAAGGCGACGTTGCACGCTCAGCGCGCGCCGATGCGCTCCCACAAGCACCCCGAGACCGGTCGCGTCGATCATCTCCAGCTTGGAGAGATCCAGGATCAGGTCGCCTTCACCGGAATCGAGGGACTGGTGCAGCCGCTCGCGCACCCCCGCCGACGTTCCGGCGTCGAGCCTGGCCCCGATCCGCACTACCTGAGCCCTCGGATTGCCACGGACGCGCATGCCACCTCCTCATTCACACGCACACAGAGTGACTACACCCCCACGTAAATACACCCGCCGAGGTGGACCCCTGCATGACACCTCTACCCACGCAGCGGCAATGACACGACCGCCGTGAGCAGGAACTCTCCGTCGCCCGTCGGATGGGCGGCCAGCTTGCCGCCCACGGCGGCCACCCGCTCCCCCATGCCCGTCAGGCCGGTCCCCAGGTCATCGGCCTGCCGCCGGGCCACGCCGTCGTTGCGTACGCGCAGCTCCGCCTCGTCCTCGGTGAAGCGGATGGTGATGTCGCAGAACGTCGCGGTGCTGTGCTTGAGCACGTTCGTGGCCGCCTCGCGCACCACGTAGGCGAAGACGGGGGCCACACCATCGGGCAGATCGCGGTAGGGCAGGTGCACCTCGCAGCGGACACCGGCCGCTTCGAGCACGCCCTTCACGCTGTTCAGCTCGGCGGCCAGGTCGAGCTCGCGGTAGCCGCGTACGGCCTCGCGCAGCTCGCGGAGCGCCGTCCTGGTCAACGCGTTGATCTCGGCCATCTCGGCCTTGGCCGCCGCCGGTTCGGCGTCGGACAGGCGGACGGCCAGCTCGGTCTTGACCGCTATGGCCGACAGCTGATGCCCCACGAGATCGTGCAGGTCCCTGGCGAAGCGCAGCCGCTCCTCGGCCAGCGCGAGCCGCGTGTGCGCCTCACGGCCCTCGTGGGCCTGCACGGCCAGCCTCCAGATCCACACCCACATCCGGCCGGACGGCGGGAGTATCACGCACCAGATCCCGTACAGCAGAACGTAGTAGATCAGTGTCCCGAGGACAGGAACGTCGAGGGCCATGACGCTCACCCCCGTCGCCACGCCGAGCATGCCCAGCGCGACGCACGCCACGAGCGTCCCGAGCGACTGGAGGAGGACCGTCCGTCTGGAGACCCCGAGCGTCGCGAGATACAGCCAGCACATGGGCGCGAACCCGAAGCCGAACGGGTCGGCTCCGCCCACGCCGGCCGCGATCAACGCGAGGACCGCCGCCCACGCCACCTGCTTGGTGGGATAGCGGCGGTCCAGCACGGCGTCGATGATGCGCCGGCCCAGCCAGGTGAAGCAGACCGTGGCGATCAGCGCGGGCACGAGACGCCACCACTGGAGCTTCCCTTCGCCGACGCCGGCGAGGACCCCGGCCGCGATGAGGAACCACATGAGGGCGAGGCCCAGAACCAGCGTCACCCAGGTGAGGCGCCGTGCCCGCGCGATCTCGTCCATCTACCGGGCGCGCAATACGTCGCCGAGCTTCACCCGGGCGCCCGTCCGCAGCACGGCCCGCTCGTACACCTTGGCGCCGAAGGCCAGCACCGCCACCACCGCCACGACCATGCCGGCCATGGAGAGCCCCACCTGCCACAGCGGCACCTCGGTCGCCGCCATCCGCACCGGCATGACCATCGAGGAGAACGGCGGCACGTACGACACGACCGTGGCCAGCGTGCCGGTGGGCTCGTTGGTGGCGTAGAAGGCCACGAAGTACGTCACCATGATCAGCATGGTCAGCGGCGTCATCACGGAGTTGACCTCCTCCTGACGCGAGACCAGCGAGGCGAACGCGGCCGCCAGCGTGGCGAAGAAGGCATACCCGAGCACGAACCAGACCAGCACCCCGGCCACCAGCCCTGGGACGCCGGGCGGGAAGTCGGAGGCGACCCCGGAGACAGTGGCCGCGCCGAGGCCGACGGCCAGGATCGTGACCAGGTTGATCAGGCCGAGCGCGCCCAGCCCGAGGATCTTGCCGCCGAGCAGCTGCCACGGCCGCAGCGTGGAGAGCAGGATCTCCACGATCCTGCTGCCCTTCTCCTCCACCACGCCCATGGCGACCATCATGGCCTGGCCGATGAGCATCATGAAGAGCACGATCACGAGCACGACCGCGATCCCGGTGCGCGCGGACTGGTAGCGGGTGTCGGCGCCCACGGACTCCATCTGCAGCGGCGGGATCGACACGCCGACCGAGCCGAGCCGCACCTCGCGGTTGACGCTCTGCAGGAGCACGACGACCTCGTCATCGATCTCGCCGTCCGTGAGCACCTTCGTGCCGTTGACCAGCACCGCGTCCACGTCCCCGTCGAGCACGGCACGCTTGGCCGCCGCCTCGTCCGGGAACGTGCGCCACTCGAACTTCGCCTCCGGCGCGGCCGCCTGCAGCGGCAGCTGCTGGGAGTTGACGGTGCCGAGGGTGTAGGAGTCGGGGCGGTCCAGCACCTTCGGCGCGAAGGACACCGCCGCCACCAGCACGGCCGTGATGATGAGGCCGATGACGAACGCCTTCGTGCGGATCTGCGTCACGACCTCGCGGCGGGCGACCAGCATCAGTCCGTTCACGTCACGGCCTCCTTGAAGATCTCGGTGAGAGTCGGCTGCTCGACGCCGAAGTGCTCGACGTGCCCGGCCTTGACGGCGCGGCGCAGGATCTCCTGGTCGTCGCCGTCCGCCATACGCAGGATGTGCCGGTCGCCGTTCACAGTTACCGTGCCCGGCAGGCCGTCCGCCCAGCCAGGGGTGGGGTCGCGGACGACCACGCGCAGCGTTCTGCCCTCGGCGGCCCGCAGGTCGCCCACCGTGCCGGTGGCGACCATCCGGCCGGCCGAGACGATGCCGACCGAGTCGCACAGCCGCTCGACGAGCTCCAGCTGGTGGCTGGAGAAGATCACCGGCACGCCTCCTCTGCACCGCTCTTGTAAGGCCGTGGCCAGCGCATCCACCGCGATCGGGTCGAGCCCGGAGAACGGCTCGTCCAGCACCAGCACCTCGGGGTCGTGCACCAGCGCCACGGCCAGCTGCACGCGCTGCTGGTTGCCCAGCGAGAGCGCCTGCACCGCATCGTTCCTGCGCTCAGCCACCCCGAGCCGCTCCAGCAGGTCGTCGGTGGCCTTCTTGGCGGCCTCCGCGCTCAGGCCGTGCAGGCGCCCGAAATACTCGATCTGCTCGGCCACCCGCATCTTCTGGTACAGGCCGCGCTCCTCCGGCATGTAGCCGAAGCGCCGCCGCCCGTCGTAGTCGAGCGGCTTGCCCTGCCAGCTCACCGCGCCGGAGTCGGCCTGGAGCACGCCCATGACGATGCGCATCGTCGTCGTCTTGCCTGCGCCGTTCGCGCCGACGAACCCGAACATCTCTCCCGGCCGCACGGCGAAGCTGATCCCATCCAGGGCGACCTTGCCGCCGGGGGCGTCGGGGCCGCCCGCGAAGCGCTTGCGCAGCTCGCTGATCTCGAGCATCAGGTCCTCTCCTTCGTCATGGATCCATGGTGGCGTTTGCGCGGTTCGCCCTGGTAGTCGCGGAAATCACGGGCCGGATGTGGATCTGGCGTCCGATCCGGATGACATTTGTCATGAGTACGCTGAAGCCATGACGCGCGCCGACAAGGACAAGCCGGTGGTCCTCTCCCGCATCTACACCCGCACCGGCGACGACGGCACCACTGCGCTGAGCGACATGAGCCGTGCTTCGAAGACCGATCCCCGGCTGGCCGCCTACGCCGACGTGGAGGAGGCCAACGCCCACCTGGGCGTTGCGATGTCGCACGGGACGCTGCCCGCCGATCTGGTGGAGGTCCTGGTCCGGATCCAGAACGAGCTGTTCGACCTGGGGGCCGACCTGGCCACGCCGGTCGTCGACGACCCGGAGTTCCCGCCGCTGCGGGTGGAGCAGCCGTACATCGACCGGCTGGAAGAGCAGTGCGACCGCTTCAACGCCGACCTCAAGCCGCTGCGCAGCTTCATCCTGCCCGGCGGGGATCCGGCCACCGCGGCGCTGCACGTGGCGCGGGTCACCGTCCGCAGGGCCGAGCGTTCGGCCTGGGCGGCGCTGCAGGTGCACGACGACATGAACGTGCTGACGGCGAAATACCTCAACCGCCTGTCGGACCTGCTGTTCATCGCGTGCCGAGTCGCGCACGCGGGCAACGAGATCCTCTGGAAGCCCGGAGGGACGCGCTAAGCCACATCCAAATACGCGCTGGGCGGTGCGGACTCGAGCCAGGCCAGGAAGCCCGTCAGCGCGTCCGCGCTCATCGCGAGCGACACATCCTGCGTGCTCCCCCCGAAGTCCACCGCATAGAGCCCGTCGCCGAGCTCGCGACGGGCGGATACAACAAGGCCGCGCCTCGCAATCGCGTGGCGCGGCCTCAGTCGGACGCCCAGGAGGGGAATCCAATGGAGCTCCCCGTCGGCATAGCGGGCCACCCCGCTGCGCCAGGCGCGGTCCCCTACGCGAAGGCGACAGGGTACGCTCCCGCGCGAGCGGACCAGCATGAGAGCGCGCAACACCACGAGGGCGGCGAGCAGCACCAGGAAAGTCACAACCGTCGCTACCATGCCGCCCCCTGAAACGTGTTCTGCTATACCTCTTCGCCTGCGGCGCGCAGCCGGGCCCTGGCTCGCTTGGCCTCGATTGCCGCGTCGGCGTCTTCCTGGTTGGCCTCGATCGAGGCCTGGGCCCGGTCGAGAGCGTCACGGGCAGCCGCGACGTCGACCTCGGAACCGAGCTCGGCCACCTCGGCGAGCACGGAGACCTCGTTGTCGGCCACGGAGATGAATCCGCCGTGGACCGCCGCCACGAGATCGCCCTCGCCTTCCCGCTTGACGCGCAGCACGCCGCCCTCGACGAGGACGCCGAGAACAGGTGCGTGTTGCGGCATAATACCGATCTCGCCGTCCACGGTCTTGGCAATCACCATGTCGGCCTCGCCCGACCAGATCTCACGCTCGGGTGAGACAACCCCTACGCGTAGCTTCGCCACTTTGTGTAGGTCCTTTCCGATCAGATGATGGCGCGGCTGCGAAACCGCGCCACCACCGTGGGGCGATTAGCGACGCTCGAGTTCCTTGGCCTTCGCGATGGCCTGGTCGATGCCGCCGACCATGAAGAACGCCTGCTCGGGCAGGTGGTCGTACTCACCCGCGCAGAGGCCCTTGAAGGAGGCGATGGTCTCGTCGAGCGGCACGGTCTCGCCCGGCTGGCCGGTGAAGGCCTCGGCCGCGTACATCGGGTGCGACAGGAAGCGCTCGATGCGGCGGGCCCGCTGGACGGTGACCTTGTCCTCCTCGGAGAGCTCGTCGATACCGAGGATCGCGATGATGTCCTGGAGCTCCCGGTACTTCTGCAGGATCCGCTTGGTCTCCTGGGCCACCCGGTAGTGCTCCTCGCCCACGATCTGGGGGTCGAGGATCCGGGAGGAGGAGTCGAGCGGGTCCACCGCCGGGTAGATGCCCTTCTCCGAGATCGGCCGGGACAGAACGGTCTGCGCGTCGAGGTGCGCGAACGCGTTGTGCGGGGCCGGGTCGGTGATGTCGTCCGCGGGCACGTAGATCGCCTGCATGGAGGTGATCGAGTGACCACGCGTCGAGGTGATGCGCTCCTGGAGCACACCCATCTCGTCGGCCAGCGTGGGCTGGTAACCCACGGCGGACGGCATACGGCCGAGCAGCGTGGAGACCTCGGAACCGGCCTGCGTGAAGCGGAAGATGTTGTCGATGAAGAGCAGCACGTCCTGCTTCTGCACGTCGCGGAAGTATTCCGCCATCGTCAGCGCCGACAGCGCGACCCGCAGACGCGTGCCCGGCGGCTCGTCCATCTGGCCGAAGACGAGGGCGGTGTCCTTGAGGACGTCCGCCTCCATCATCTCGAGCCAGAGGTCGTTGCCCTCACGGGTGCGCTCGCCCACACCGGCGAAGCACGAGGTGCCACCGAAGTTACGGGCGACGCGGCGGATCATCTCCTGGATCAGAACGGTCTTGCCGACGCCGGCGCCGCCGAACAGACCGATCTTCCCACCCTGCACGTAGGGGGTGAGCAGGTCGATGACCTTGATACCGGTGACCAGCAGCTCGGTGCGGGACTCGAGCTGGTCGAAGGCCGGGGACGGCCGGTGGATGCCCCAGCGCTCGTCGATCTTGAGCGATGCGGTCGGCACGTCGAGCGTCTCGCCCAGCGCGTTCCACACGTGGCCCTTGACGACGTCGCCGACCGGCACCGAGATCGGGTTGCCCGTGTCGGTCACGGCCTGGCCGCGGACCAGACCGTCGGTGGGCTGCATGGAGATGCAGCGGACGAGGTTGTCACCCAGGTGCTGGGCGACCTCGAGCGTCAGGGTCTTGGTCTCGCCGCCGAGGGCCACCCCGACCTTGAGCGCGTTATAGATGTCGGGCATCGCCTCGACGGGGAACTCCACGTCGACGACGGCGCCGGTGACACGTGCCACGCGGCCGGTGCCGGCCGCCGCGGCCTCTACAGTTTCAACAGCCTCTGCAGTCATTTCACTCTTTCCCCGCTGCGGCGTCAGCGAGCGCGTTGGCGCCACCGACGATCTCGCTGATTTCCTGGGTGATCTCGGCCTGGCGAGCCTGGTTCATCTGCTGGGTGAGCACCCGCATCAGCTCGTTGGCGTTGTCGGTCGCGGACTTCATCGCGCGCCGCCGCGCGGCCTCCTCAGAGGCCGCCGACTGCAGCAGCGCCGTGAAGATGCGCGACTCCACGTAGCGCGGCAGCAGCGACTCCAGCACGTCGCCCGCGGTCGGCTCGAACTCGAAGTACGGCGGGATCGCGGTGGACTCGCTCGGCTCGGTCTCCTCGACCTCCAGCGGCAGGACCCGCTTGACCACGACGTTCTGCGTGAGCATCGAGACGAACTCGGTCGAGACGATGTGGATCTCGTCGATCCCGTTGTCGTCCTTGAACGAGTCGATCAGCGTGTTGGCGATCTCCTTGGCGTCGGCGTAAGCCGGCTTGCGCGAGAACCCGACCCAGCTGCCGCCCATCTCCCGCTGGCGGAAGGTGTGCCAGGTGACACCCTTGCGCCCCGTGACGAACGGCACCACGGTCAGCCCGCGGCTCTCCAGCAGCCCGCGCAGGGCCTCGGCTTCGCGCAGCACATTGGCGTTGAAGCCGCCGCAGAACCCGCTGTCGCTGGTGACGATGAGGACGCCCGCTCTGGCGGGGTTGTCCTTCGCCACGGTCAGCGGATGGTCGACGCTGGCCGCGTTGCTGACGACGCCGGTGACGGCGCGAGTGATCTCACGCTCGTACGGCAGCGCCGCCTGCATCCGCTGCTGCGCCCTCACGATCCGTGAAGAGGCGATGAGCTCCTGGGCGCGCGTGATCTTCGCGGTCGACTTGACCGAGCTGATCCGCCGCCGCAGCAGCCTTAGCTGGGCACCCATGTCCTACTTCTTCTCCGCCGGACGGACGACCTTCTTGATCTTCTCCTGGCCGACCTCGCCGGCCTCGAGCGGCGCCACCGGCTCGTCCTTGACCAGCAGCTCACCCGAGGAGGTGGTGAAGCCCTTCTTGAACTCCGTGATGGCGTCCTTGAGAGCGGTCACCGTGTCGTCGGGCAGCTCCTTGGTCTCCCGGATGCCGTCGAGGATGCCCTTGTGCGAGGACTGCAGGTAGTCGAGGAACTCCGTCTCGAACCGGCGGACGTCCTCGACCGGCACCTCGTCGAGCTCGCCGGTGGTGCCGGACCACACCGACACGACCTGCTTCTCGACCGCGAACGGCGAGTATTGAGGCTGCTTGAGCAGCTCGACCAGGCGCTGGCCGCGGTCGAGCTGGGCGCGGGAGGCCGCGTCGAGGTCGGAGGCGAACGCGGCGAACGCCTCCAGGTCGCGATACTGGGACAGCGACAGCTTCAGCGTGCCCGCCACCTTGCGCATCGCCTTGACCTGCGCCGAGCCACCGACTCGGGAGACCGAGATACCGACGTTGATCGCCGGGCGTACGCCGGCGTTGAACAGGTCGGTCTCGAGGAAGCACTGCCCGTCGGTGATGGAGATGACGTTGGTCGGGATGAACGCCGACACGTCGTTGCCCTTGGTCTCGATGATCGGCAGGCCCGTCATCGAGCCGCCGCCCATGTCGTCCGACAGCTTGGCGCAGCGCTCCAGCAGCCTGGAGTGGAGGTAGAAGACGTCGCCGGGGAAGGCCTCGCGGCCCGGCGGGCGACGCAGCAGCAGGGACACGGCGCGGTAGGCGTCGGCCTGCTTGGTGAGGTCGTCGAAAATG
Organism: Nonomuraea sp. 10N515B; assembly: GCF_052245915.1. Taxonomy (NCBI): domain Bacteria; kingdom Bacillati; phylum Actinomycetota; class Actinomycetes; order Streptosporangiales; family Streptosporangiaceae; genus Nonomuraea; species Nonomuraea sp. 10N515B. The sequence goes on along the minus strand of NZ_JBQQBQ010000014.1, from coordinate 146,536 downwards.
ATCAGAACGTGCTTGCCCTGGTACATCCAGTGCTGGCCGATGGCCGAGCCGGTGTAGGGGGCGAGGTATTTGTAGCCGGCCGGGTCGGAGGCCGGGGCGGCGACGATGGTGGTGTAATCCATCGCGCCTGCCTCCTCCAGGCGGGCCTTGACCTGCGCGATCGTCGAGCCCTTCTGGCCGATGGCGACGTAGACGCAGCGGACCTGCGCCTCGGGGTCGCCGGAGGCCCAGGCCTCGCGCTGGTTGAGGATGGTATCCACGGCGATCGCGGTCTTGCCGGTGCCACGGTCACCGATGATCAGCTGGCGCTGGCCGCGGCCGATCGGCGTCATGGCGTCGATCGCCTTGATGCCGGTCTGCAGCGGCTGCTTCACCGGCTGCCGCTGGACGACCGAGGGGGCCTGGAGCTCGAGGGCACGCGTGCCCTCGGACTCGATGGCGCCCTTGCCGTCGAGCGGGTTGCCGAGGGGGTCGACCACGCGGCCGAGGAAGTTGTCGCCGACGGGCACGGACAGGACCTCGCCCGTCCTGCGGACCGTCTGGCCCTCCTCGATGCCGCTGAACTCGCCCAGGACCACGACACCGATCTCGCGGGTGTCGAGGTTAAGTGCCAGGCCGCGCGTGCCGTTCTCGAACTCGAGCAGCTCGTTCGCCATCGCCGAGGGAAGGCCGGAGACATGGGCAATGCCGTCGCCGGCGTCGACGACGGTCCCGATCTCCTCGCGCGCGGCGCCTTCCGGTTCGTACGCCTGGACGAAGCGCTCAAGCGCGTCCCGGATCTCGTCCGGCCGGATCGTAAGCTCCGCCATCTCTACTCTGTCTCCCTATTCGCCTTAGCCGGCCAACCGGCGGCGGACTTCTTCGATTCGTCCCACAATGGTGGTGTCGATGATCTCGTCGCCGATGCGGACCGAGAACCCACCGAGCACTCGCTTGTCCACCTCGACATTCAGGTGCACGTCGCGGCCGTATGAGGTGCGCAGCCACGCCGTCAGGCGGCGCTTCTGCTCCTCGGTCAGCTCGACGGCGCTGCGCACCACCGCCACAAGGCGCTGGCGCTGCGCGGACACGAGCTGACCGACCTCTTCCAGGCCTGTTTCCAGGCTACGCCCTCGCGGGTGCGCAACCAGCTGCGAGATGAGGCGCAGGCTGGTCGGAGCGACCTTGTCGCCGAGCAGGTCGCGCAGCAGCTGCCGCTTGCCCTCCTCGGGCGCCGCCGGATCGGTCAGCGCGAGACGCAGGTCGGCATTGGCGGCGACGATGCGGCCGAAGCGGAAGAGCTCGTCCTCCACCTCGTCGAGCCTGGACTGGCTCTCGGCCTCCGCCGCCGCGGCGACGATGCCGAGCCGTTCGAGCACGTCGGGCAGGTCACCCGCGCGCGACCACTTGGCCGAGACCGCGGCCTCGACGGTGTCCAGCGTGGCCTGGGCGACCTTGCCGGTGAGCAGCGCGCCCACCGTGCCCGTCTTCTGCTCGGCGAACCTGGCAGGGTCGGACAGGGCCCGGCGCAGGCCGTGCTCACGGTCGAGCAGATCCGCGACCGCGAACAGCTCGTCGGAGAGCGCACCGAGGTCGGCACTGCCGGCGACGGCGTTGAACCGCTCCTCGACCTCGGCCAGCGACGTCCTGCTCAGACCACGCATCAGCGCACCGCCTGCGCGCTGCCGGCTTCCAGCTCGTCCAGGAACCGGTCCACGATGCGGCTCTGGCGGACCTCGTCCGTCAGAGACTCGCCGACGATGCGGCCGGCCAGGTCGGTCGACAGACGGCCGATCTCGGCGCGGAGCTGCGCGAACGCCGCCTGGCGGTCGGCCTCGATCTGCGCGTGCGCGGCCTCGACGAGGCGGCGGGCCTCGGCCTGCGCCTCCTCGCGGAGCTCGGCCTTGATCTGCGCGGCCTGCTCGCGAGCCTCCTCGCGCAGCCTGGCCGCGTCCCGACGGGCCTCCTCCAGCTGCTCGGCGTAACGCCGCTGCAGAGCCTGGGCCTCGGCCTGGGCTTCCTCAGCCCTCTTGATGCCGCCCTCGATCGCGTCGGTCCGCTCGGCCAGCGTCTTCTGGATACGCGGGATGAGCATCCTGCCAACGACGAAGAAGACGACGGCGAACGCGAAGATGCCGACGACGAGCTCGTACGTGTGCGGGATGAGCGGGTTGGAGGCGTGCTCTTCCGGCGCGGCGAGAAGCTTAGCTGCCATGTACGTCATGAGTGCAGCCTTTCGTCAGAAGGCGATCTATCAGATGGCCTGGAAGATGAACGGCGCGACCAGACCGATCAGGGCGAGGGCCTCGGTAAGAACGAAGCCGAGGAGCATGTTCTGGCGGATCAGGCCGTAGGCCTCGGGCTGGCGCGCAATGGCCTGCACGCCCTGACCGAAGATGATGCCGACGCCGATGCCGGGGCCGATGGCGGCGAGACCGTAACCGATGGCGGTGACGTTGCCGGAGACCTCAGCGAGAATGCCCATTGCTGTTATTCCTTTACTGGACGGCCGGCGACTCGGGTGTCACCGGTCATGGATATTCCGGTATGTGGTTCTCAGTGCTCCGCGTGCAGCGAGCCGCCGATGTACATCGCGGCCAGCATCGCGAACAGGAAGGCCTGCAGGAACTGGATGAACATCTCGAAGCCGGTGAGGATGATGGTCATGATCACACCGACGACACCCACGGGTGCGCCGAGCGGCGAGAGCTGCTCGAAGAGGAACCAGAAGCCGACCATGCTGAAGAACGCCAGCAGCATGTGGCCGGCGAACATGTTGGCGAACAGTCGGACCGCGTGCGTGAACGGCGCGATGATCAGGTTGGACAGGAACTCGATCGGCGACAGCAGCACGTAGATCGGCTTCGGCAGCCCCGGCGGGAACATCATGTTCTTGAAGTAGCCCCACGGCCCCTGGTGCTTCATGCCCAGGTAGACCTTGAGCACGTAGATCGAGAGCGCCAGCACGGCCGGGAAGGCGATGTGCGAGGCCACCGGGAACTGGAGCACCGGGATGACGCCCATGAGGTTCCAGACGAGGACCATGAAGAAGAGCGTCACCAGCAGGCCCATCCACCGGTCGGCGTCCTTGCCCAGGAAGGGCCGGGCGACCTGGTCGCGGACGAACATGTAGCCGTACTCGACGACGTTCTGCACACCCCTTGGGACGACCTTGGGGTTGGCGAAGGCTGCCCAGCACAGGCCGATCACGAACACCGCGCTCAGCAGCGCGAGCAGAACCGGCTTCGTGAACCATTCGACCCCGGGAATGATGGGCGGCAGGTTGAACAGCTCTTCAGGCGTAGGCGCCCCGAACTGGTCGGCTGGTGGAGCGAGGAGCGTCAGCGCACTCACGCGGCGTTCCCTTCAACGTCGTAGTAGTTCACAAGGGTTTCCTCAGCGAAGCGATCGCTGCGTCGGCTAGCGACCGAACTTCCGGTAGACCAGATAGCCACCGAGCACGACCCCCAGGACGACGCCTATGGGGAAGAACGCGGACATGTCCAACCAGCGGTCCAGCAACCAGCCGAGACCGCCGTAGAAGACCATCCCCGCGAGCAGATAGCTGGGGACCGACCACATGGCATCGGCGAAGTCGCGACCGTCTTCTTCCGGTCGGCGTTCCTGTGCGCTCATCGCGGCCCTGACGATAGCAGGCGAGTAGAGGACTAGTCATATCGGACCCTGCCCGTACACCAGCCTCATGAGTCGCCCTTTCCGGGGACTCGGGCCTCAGGGTCGACGTAAAGCATCTTGGTCTTCATGAAGGCGCGCACTTCGAAGCCGGTCCACACGAGCGTGCAGATCACGACCGACCAGGCGAACGCCAGCGTGTTCCAGACCGTGGTGTCGCGGAACGCGGTCAGCACGATCATGATGACGACGACCTTGACGAGATAGCTCACCATCGCCGCGATCGCCATCATCTGGGGAGACACCCGTGCGGCATAGGACACCGCTACCACACTGATGCTGAAGAAAACCCCGACCAGCAAGGTGCCGAGCGCGGCGCCCAGAGCTCCCTTGCCGCCTGCCATCAGGAGCGAGACAACCACGGCGACCACCCCGACCGTCAGGGTCGGAATCGCGGCGCTCTTGAGTACGCGCACGTCGTTGGCCTGCATTGGTGCTCCATCAGCGTGTTATCAAGCGAGCGTTTGCTACCCCCAGAGCATCTGCCTCTGAAGGCCCCTGCTCGTGAAAGATATCACAAGCTCACGGAAGACCGCTTTTACCTGCCGTTTCTAGTTCGCGATCAAGAACGACTAGGAAAGGCTGGAATGACCGGATTTCCCTCGGCCGACGCACGTTCGCGCGAAGGGCCGTCCCCCGGCGGCATCCGTCGTCTGACCTCGGGCTCCGGCGGAATCGGCGGCATGGGCCCGGTGGGCGGGCCGTCGTCGTCGGGCTGCTTGCCACGCGAGGCGGCGTGCGTGCCGCCTCTGCCCCGCCAGCGCGGCAGGGCCATCAGCACGAGCACGGCCAGGGCGAGCAGGATGACCACGGGGAACAGCAGCACCGGCACGCCGATCGTGGACATGCCCACGATGCCGAAGGCGAACAGGAACGCCCACGCGTACATGATCAGCACGGACCTGCGGTGCGAATGGCCGATGTCCATGAGCCGGTGGTGCAGGTGACCGCGGTCGGGCGCGAACGGCGACAGGCCACGTGAGGTGCGCCGCACCACGGCGGTGATCAGGTCGACCAGCGGCAGGATCAGCACGGCGGCCGGCAGGAGCAGCGGTAGCAGCACCGGCACCTTGTTCATGCCCTCGATGATCCCGGGGTCGACCGGCGTCACGGTGACGATGGAGGAGGCGAGCACGAGCCCGATCAGCATGGCCCCGGTGTCGCCCATGAAGATCTTCGCCGGGTGGAAGTTGTGCGGCAGGAACCCCAGGCAGGTGCCGATGAGGATGGCCGCGATGGCCGCCGTGGTGGTGATGCGGCCGCCGCTGATGTTCTCGGCGAGGAAGATCGAGTAGGCCCAGGTGGCCATGCCGGCGATGCAGACGATCCCGGCCGCCAGGCCGTCGAGCCCGTCGACGAAGTTGACCGCGTTGATGGTCACCACCACGACCATGATGGTGATCACGGTGCTGAGGGTGTAGTCAAGGCTGGTGGAGCCGCCCCAGTCCTGCGGCAGCGGGATGTAGAGCAGCCGAAGGTCGAAGAAGACCAGCACACCTGCCGCCGCGATCTGCCCGCCGAGCTTGATGAAGGCGTCCATGCCCCACCAGTCGTCCAGGAACCCGGTGATCGTGATCAGCCCGCCGGCCACGATCAGCGCCGTCACCGCGTCGGCCTCGGTGTGCGTCAGCGCCTTGCCCGTGTGCGTGAGCTGACTGGCCACCAGCAGGCCCACGACCAGGCCGCCGTACATCGCCAGACCGCCCAGTCTGGGCGTCGGCGTGGTGTGCACGTCACGCGCGCGAACCTCCGGCATGGCGCCGATGCGGATGGCGAAGCGGCGCACCAGCGGAACCAGCAGATAGGTCACGGCTGCCGAGATGAGCGCCATGAACAGGTATTCGCGCACGGACCTAGTTTCCCGGATGCTCCGGCCGACTGTGACCGGAAAACAACACAGACCAGCTTAATATTCGCTGAGATATGGCCGATGGATGGCCAGAAGCGCCGCAATTCTTTCCCTGACCTCGCCCGCGCTCCCCGGATGGCGCACGGCCCTGGTCACCAGCGTCCCCACCTCCTTGAGCTCTTGGGGCCCCATCCCCTGCGTGGTGACACACGGTGTGCCCACCCGGATACCTGACGTGATGGACGCCGGTTCGGGATCGTACGGGATCACGTTGCGGTTGAGTGTGATCCCCGCCGCCGCGCACCGCTGCTCCGCTTCGGCGCCTGACACTCCCATGTCACGCAGGTCGATCAGCGCCAGGTGCGTGTCCGTGCCGCCGGAGACGGCCCGCATCCCCTCCCCGGTCAGTGACTCGGCCAGGGCCCGGGCGTTCACGATCACTTTGTTGACGTAGTCGGCGAACTCCGGCCGCATCGCCTCCCCGAACGCCACCGCCTTGGCCGCCACCACGTGCATCAGCGGCCCGCCCTGGACGAACGGGAACACCGCCCGGTCGATCTTCTTGGCCAGTTCCTCCGTGCACAGGATGGCCCCGCCCCGCGGCCCCCGCAGCGCCTTGTGGGTGGTGAACGTCACGACATCCGCGTACGGCACCGCCGAGGGGATCGCGCCACCCGCCATCAACCCGATCGGATGCGCCACGTCGGCCATCAGCCACGCCCCCACCTCGTCGGCGATGCCGCGGAAGGCCCCGTAGTCGATCAGCCTGGGGTACGACGTCGCCCCACACACGATCAGCTTCGGCTGGTGCCGCAGCGCCAGATCCCTGACCTCGTCGTAGTCGATGAGTTCGGTGTCGCGGCGCACGCCGTACGACACGACGTCGAACCATCTTCCCGAAAAGTTCACCTTCGAGCCGTGGGTGAGGTGGCCGCCGTGCGGCAGCGCCATGGCCAGCATCGTGTCGCCGGGCTGCAGGAGCGCGGCGTAGGCGGCCAGGTTGGCGGAGGCGCCCGAGTGCGGCTGGACGTTGGCGTGCTCGGCGTTGAAGAGTTTCTTCGCGCGTTGGATCGCCAGCCGCTCGGCCCGGTCGACGACCTCGCAGCCGCCGTAGTAGCGGCGGCCTGGGTAGCCCTCGGCGTACTTGTTGGTGAGCGTGGAACCCAGGGCGGCCAGGACGGCGGGCGAGGTGAAGTTCTCGCTCGCGATCAGCTGGAGCCCGCCACGCACGCGGTCGAGCTCGTCGAGCAGCACCTGCGCGAGCTCGGGATCCTGCTTCTGCAACAGCCCGAAATCCGGGCCGTAATAGGGTGGCGTACCCATTTCCCCAATGTACGCCCTGATGTCCGGTTCGCCCACAAGGTGGGGTTACCCGGGGTAGCGCGGCATGACTGCCGAGGACGGCAGCCACTGTGGAGTGTCCGCCGCGCGGTCACTGATCGCCGTCAGCACCGCATGGCGGTAGGCCGCCAGCCTGGTGCGCCATTCGCGGATGTCCTGGACGTAGCGCTCGCCCACCGGCGCGTCCCATGTCTGGGGGCTCCTGGCCAGGCTGTAGGCCTTGTCGAGGGCCGTTTTGAGCGCATTCAGCTGGGGCATGACGGCGTTCCATGCGTCGACCAGCCGCTCGTACTCGGGATTGTAGCGATGAGCGCCCGGCGGGGTCGCCAGCGATCCGGTGGTCTCCTCCGGAGGTCGGGACTTGTTGGTCCAGGCCTCGGGGGCAGGTGGATCGACGTACATCAGGAGCTCCTTTCCGGCGTGCCGGGATCGACCGCACCCGGCGGGCCGTCCGGGCGGATGTCCTCAGGCGCCCACTCGCCTCTGCCGTACTCGCCGGGCGGGATCTGCACAGAGGGCATCTCCTGCGGCTGGATGTCGCGGTGGTTCTCGATCACCGTCCTGAGGGCTTCGGGGTTGAGTGGGGGGACGTCTATGGAGACCACGTCGCTGTCGTCGCTCGCCCACGCCTCGACCCCCGACCGGCTCTCGCCCTCGCCGCCTGCCTCGGCGACGGCCGCCACGCCGTGCCCACCCGCCGACGTCGCACCGTCGGCGTCGGCGCGCCGGTCACCGTATGCGTCGGCCACCGCGCCACCGTGCACGCCCTCCGGCCCACCGCTGTAGATGTCGTCCGGCATGGTGCCGTGAGTGCCGCTCGGCGTGGTGCCACCGGCATCGGGCCGCATGTCCGGTGTCGTGGTGCGGGGCTCATCGGCTGTCCCCGCGCCGGGGGCGTCGCCGGCGGCTCCCGTGTTCGCGCCGGCATCGCCGGCGGGTGGCGTGGGCGGGATCCGTACGCCGGTGTCGCTGTCCGACGAGGTGTCGCCCGGCGTCGCGCCGGTGCCGGGCGTCGTCCCGGTGCCGCCTGGTGTGCCATCGGCGTCCCCTGGCCGTGTGCCCGTGTCTCTGGGCGTGGTGTCCTTGCCCTCGGGCGTGGTGCCCGTGCCATCCGGCGTGGTGCCCTTGCCGTCGGGCGTGGTGCCCATGGCGGAGTCGCAGGCATCGTCGGCTTGCGAGGCCGAGGAGGGATCATCGATCGGCGTGATGCCCACCGAACCGTACCCGTCCGCCGGATAGGCGCCCGTCGTGCCGCCGCCTGTGCCGGGCGGCCCTGAGCCGCCTGCGCCCGATGTGGCCGTCGGGCCGGTGCCGTCCGAGGCAGATGATGTCGGCGGGAGGGTCACCTGGTCGCCAGCGGCCGTGGTCGGCCCGCCCGGGGCGATGGAGCCCGGGTCCCCGTCCGGGCGGATGTCGCGTTCGGCCCACTGGCCCTTGCCGTACTCACCCACCGGAACCTCCACCCCCGGCATGTCCAGGGGTGGGATGTCGCGGTGGTTCTCGATCACCGTCTTCAGCGCGTCCAGGTTGGGCGGGGTGGCGTCGGCGGAGACGACGTCGCTGCCGTCGTTGGCCCAGGCGTTGACGTTCGAGGCGGCGGTGGCGTCGGCCGGCATCTTCGGCATTTCGGCCGGCTGGACCTTGTCGGTGTTCTCCAGCAGGTCTTCTATCTGCTCGGCCGTGGGCGGGTCGAGCGGGATCTGCAGGACCTTGACGCCGTCCACCACCACGACGTGCGGCTTGGTGGCATCGGTGTCGTCGGGGTGGTCCTTGGCCGGGGTGTCCGCCGCGGCACCCGTGTCCGTCCCACCGCCGTCTGCCTCAGTCCCGCGCTCGCGCCGACTGTCCAGATCGTCATTCTTGGGCTGATCGGCGGGCTGTTCACCGGTATTTCCGCCAGTGCCGGCGTCCCCACCGGTGCCAGCGTCCCCGCCAGTGCCGACGTCCCCACCGGTGCCACCGTCCCCTCCAGTGCCTACGCCTCCGTCGCTCCTGGAGTCCACGTCAGCGCCGGTGTCCTTGCCCGTCCCCGTGTCCTTGCCGATCCCAGTGTCGTCGGCGTCGTCGCACGTCTTCCCGTCGGAGCCGGTCTCCCCATCCGAGCCCGTCCTGCCGTCGGTATCCGTCTTGCCGTCCGAACCCGTCTTACCGTCGGCATCGGTCTTGCCGTCCGAACCCGTCTTACCGTCGGCGTCCGTCTTCCCGTCCGACCCGGTCCTGGGTTCCTCGCCCGTTTTGACGTCATCGTCCTTGGGGGTCACCTCGTCGGGCTTCTCACCGGCTCGCGGATTTTCGTACCTGTCCTGCTCCCCGCGCACGTCCTTGGGCTCGTCGTCGTCCGTGGCCCCGCCCCCGGACCGAGGTGCGTCCCCTGTCCCCCGCGGCTCGTCGACCCGTTTCTCCAGGACCTCGAGCCGCTTGTTCACATCCCTGACCATCTCCTCGGCCGCGTCGGCGATCTGGACGGGACGGTGCGTGGTCTGGGCCGACAGCCCGGCCCGGTTCAACTCGAGCCTGACCCGATCCTCGGCCGTACGCATCTGCGTGGCCGCGTGTTTCACCTCGGACAGCAGATCACGGACCAGCTTGGGATCCATGCCGTCGAACTTGCCCATGAACCACTCCCCGGACCAATAGCCGCTCCGGGCCTCACCGTAATCTTGGGAGGAGCGCGGCCGCAGCCGGGATAAGCAGACGGTATACGTCTGCCTGCCGGGTCAACCGATCAGTCGTCAGTGGCGACGTAGCCGATGATGCCGCGAAGCTTCTCCACCGGGATCGCGCCGCGGCGCAACATCCTGGGCACGGCCGTGGTCAGGTCGAGGATGGTGGATGGCGTGTTGTCGGTGGTCTTGCCGCCGTCGAGGTAGACCGCGATCGACTCACCGAGCTGCTCCTCGGCCTCCTCAGCCGTGGTGGCGGCCGGGGCGCCGGAGCGGTTGGCGCTGGAGACCGCCATGGGCCCGGTCTCCTTGAGCAGCTCGAGCGCGACCGAGTCGAGCGGCATGCGCACGGCCACCGTGCCCTTGGTGTCCCCCAGGTCCCAGGAAAGGGCCCTGTTGGCCTTGCAGACGAGCGTGAGCGGCCCAGGCCAGAAGGCGTCTATCAGGTCCTGGCCATAGGCTCCCATGTCGTCTATGAGCGCTGTGGCGGCTCTGACGGTGCCGACGAGAACGGGCGGCGGCATGTCACGGCCGCGCCCCTTCGCGTCCAGCAGCGCGGTCACCGCCGACGGCGTGAACGCGTCGGCGCCGATGCCGTAGACGGTGTCGGTCGGCAGCACCACGAGCTCGCCCCTGCGCACGGCGGCGGCGGCCTCCTGCAGGCCCTCGGCCCGCTGCTCGGGGTCTGAGCAGTCAAAACGTCTTCCCACGGCAAGAATCCTATTCCTGGCCCAGCCTTGCGGTGACGAAACGATCTCTTCTCGTGAGGTCCTGGCGAAGCCGCACGTCGCGCCAGCCGTTGTCCTCGGGGAAAGTCAGATAGACGGCCCTGCCCTGCTCGTCGGCGTGCTCGACGGCGACCCAGCCACCGGGTCGCAGCAGGCGGCGGGCGGTGCGCTCGACCGCGCGCACCTCGCCGAGCCCGTCGTCGCCGGAGCCGTAGAGCGCCCGCGTGGGATCGTAGTCGCGCACCTCGGGGTCGCGCGGGATCCCGCCGGGCGGGATGTAGGGCGGGTTGGAGATCACCAGGTCGACCTTGCCGTTGAGCTCGGGCAGCGCCTCGGCGAGATCCTCGGGGTGGAGGTGCGTACGGCCCTGGCCGTGCTCGGAGATGTTGCGCTTGGCCCACGTGTACGCCGCGGGGTCGACCTCCACGGCGTGGACCTCGGCCAGCGCCACCTCCTGGGCGATCGAGAGCGCGATCGCGCCGGACCCGGTGCCGAGGTCGACCACGAGCGGAGCGGTCACGTCCATCTCGCGCAGTGTCTCGATCGCCCAGCCGGCCATCACCTCGGTCTCCGGCCGCGGCACGAACACGCCGGGCCCGACCGAGAGCTCCAGGTAGCGGAAGTAGGCGTGCCCGGTGATGTGCTGCAGCGGCTCCCGGGCCGCGCGCCTGGCCACGCCCTCCCAGAACAACGCGTCGAAGTCGCCGTCCTTGACCGTGTGGAGCTCGCTCCTGCGCACGCCGTGGACGAAGGCCGCGATCTCCTCCGCGTCGGTGCGCGGTGAGGGCACGCCTGCCTCGGCCAGTCGCGCGGTGGCGAGGGCGATCTCGTCCAGCAGAAATGTCATGAGTGTTGTGCGAGCTTCTCCGCCATCTCGGCGTCGATGAGGGCCTGCGTCACGGCATTGAGCTCGCCGTCGAGAACCTGGTCGAGGTTGTACGCCTTGAAGCCGACGCGGTGGTCGGAAATGCGGTTTTCCGGAAAGTTGTAGGTGCGGACGCGCTCCGATCTGTCGACCGTGCGCACCTGGGACTTGCGCTCCGCCTGCGCGGCGGCGTCGGCCTCCTCCTGCGCCATGACCAGCAGCCGGGCCCGCAGGATGCGCAGCGCCGACTCCTTGTTCTGCAGCTGGCTCTTCTCGTTCTGGCAGGAGACGACCACGCCGGTGGGCAGGTGGGTGATGCGGACCGCGGAGTCGGTGGTGTTGACGCTCTGGCCGCCGGGGCCGCTGGAGCGGTAAACGTCGATGCGCAGGTCGTTGGGGTCGATCTGGACGTCGACGTCCTCCGCCTCCGGGTAGACGAGCACGCCCGCGGCGCTGGTGTGGATGCGGCCCTGTGACTCGGTGACCGGCACCCGCTGCACGCGGTGCACGCCGCCTTCGAACTTGAGCCTGGACCACACGCCTTCGTCGCCCTTGGCCTTGATGCCGACCGTCACGTCCTTGTATCCGCCCAGGTCGGACGGCTGGGAGTCGATGACCTCGGTCTTCCAGCCGAGACGCTCGGCGTAGCGCAGGTACATCCGCAGCAGGTCGCCCGCGAACAGCGCGGACTCCTCGCCGCCCTCGCCCGCCTTGATCTCCATGATGATGTCCTTGTCATCGTTGGGATCACGCGGGATGAGCAGGTGTTTGAGCCGCTCCTCCAGCTGGGGGACGCGCCCTTCGAGCTCGGCGGCCTCCGCCGCGAACGACTCGTCCTCGCCGGCCAGCTCCTTGGCGGCGGTCAGGTCCTCGCGGACGGACTCCAGCTCGCGGTAGGTGCCGACGATCGGCGTGAGCTGGGAGTAGCGCCTGCCGAGGGTGCGGGCCTTGCTCTGGTCAGCGTGCACGGCGGGGTCGGCGAGCTGCAGCTCCAGCTCGGAATACTCCTTGAGCAACTCGTCGAGGTTCACCGTGCGTCCTTCAGTCGTTTCGGGTTCTTCACCAACAACGCCGACCCGGCGCTCGCGCGAGCGTCCGGGCCGGCGTGAGTGAAGCTACTTGCCCGTGGCCTTCTTGCCGAAGCGCTTCTCGAAGCGCGCCACCCGGCCGCCGGTGTCGAGGATCTTCTGCTTGCCGGTGTAGAACGGGTGGCAGGCAGAGCACACGTCGGCGTGGATCACGCCGTTCTTGGCGGTGCTGCGCGTGGTGAACGTGTTGCCGCAGGAGCAGGTCACCTGCGTCACGTTGTAGTCAGGGTGGATGTCGGGCTTCATCGCTGTCCTTTCGGGGCGCGGCCGCCGGGTCGCCTTCATGCATGGCGGGAACCGGAACCGCAAAATGGTCAGCTACCAGTGTGCCAGATCGTCCAACCATCCCAGGCCATCGGACATTCCCCGCGATCTACGCAGCAGAGGTCCGAATGTCACATTAGGCTCCCTGCCACCATCCCTCACTTTGGTAAGGATCCCAGGCATGAAGAGAAGGGTGCGATCGCTGCTCGCGATCGCCATGGGGGCCGCCGTTCTCCTCGCGGGCACCGGTGTGAGCGCCGCCGCCACGATGGCCGACGACTTCACGGGGGACGCCTCCGCGAGCGCGTCCATCCCGCTCCAGAACGACGTCGAAGGCGTCGTGACGCTCACGCTCAAGGAGCCGTCCAAGGTCTCCGGCGTCACCGGCTCCATCGAACCGCCGGGCAAGGCGGCGAAGACGGTGACGTTCGACTTCAGGACGGGCGACACCGCGGCGACGCAGAAGCTCACCGGCAAGTGGCCGATCAGCAAGGACGACCCGGCCGGCGAGTGGAAACTGAGCGTCGTCGTCACCCGCGACACCGGCGCCAACACCACGCCGTTCGTGGTCAAGGTCTCCGGCAAGCAGGGGATCACCGGCGCGAAGGTCAGCCCGAACCCCGTCCAGCTCGTCAAGGGCAAGGACGTCCAGGTCTCGGTGGAGGCGTCGGTGAAGGACGCGACGACGGTGTCGGCCAAGCTCGTCAGCGACGCGGGCGGCGAGTTCTACGACCTGGGCGACCTGGCGAAGGAAGCGGACGGACGCTACCGCGGGAGCACGTACTTCGCCGACGACAGCACCCCCGGCGACTGGACTCTCGAGGTGTACGCGCACAAGGGCGGGGAGACGCTCAAGGGCGTGGCGGCGTTCACGGTCGTGGCGCCCGAGGGCGGCGCGTCCAAGAAGGCCAAGTCGCGGGTCACGATCGCCGCGCCGAACAAGGTGACCAAGGGCAAGACGTTCAAGGTGTACGGCAAGGTCTACCGCGGCACGAAGGCGTACAAGGGCAAGATCGTGGAGGTGTACTTCAAGGCCAAGGGCACCAAGACGTACAAGCTCATGGGCTTCGCCAAGGCCACCTCGACCGGCAAGTACGCCAAAACGTACACGGCGAAGAAGGACGGATACTTCCGGGTCAGGGTGCCCGGCACGAAGACGACGCGGAGCTCGCTGTCGCCGCAGGAGTTCGTGGACGTCAGGTAACTAGCGGCCGAGATAGGTCAGCACGGCCAGCACACGCCGATGGTCCTCGGGCGCCGGCCCGAGGGCCAGCTTGGTGAAGATGCCGGAAATGTGCTTCTCCACCGCGCCTTCGGTGACGACGAGGCGGGCGGCGATGGCGGTGTTGGAGCGGCCCTCGGCCATCAGGGCGAGGACCTCGCGCTCGCGGGGGGAGAGCGTGTCGAGCGGGGCGCCGCGGCGCTGGCGGCTGAGCAACTGCACGACCACCTCGGGGTCGATGACAGTGCCGCCCGCCGCTACCTGCCGCACCGCCTCCAGGAACTCGGCCACGTCGGCCACCCGCTCCTTCAGCAGGTAGCCGACGGCCCTGCCGATGAGGTCGCCCGCGTAGCGCTCCTCGACATACTGCGACAGGACCAGGATGGGGAAGTCCGGGCGGGCCTGGCGGACCCGCAGCGCCGCCCGCAGGCCCTCGTCGGTGTGCGTGGGCGGCATGCGCACGTCGACGATCGCCAGGTCGGGGTCGTGCTCCAGCACCGCCGCCTCCAGCGCGGGCCCGTCGGAGACGCTCGCCACGGTCTCGATGCCACCGTCGGCGAGCAACCGGGCCAACCCTTCCCGCAGCAGTACGGAATCCTCGGCGATGACCACGCGCATGGCCACATGACTACCACTCGCAGGGCAGCTCCGCACGCACGATCGTGGGCCCGCCGATGGGGCTGTGCACGACAAGCACGCCATCGATGGTGGCCGCCCGGTCGGCCAGTCCCGACAGCCCGCCGCCGGGGGTGACGACGGCGCCGCCGACCCCGTTGTCCCACACGTCGACGATCACTCCGCGACGGTCCCTGAACACCGCCACCGACGCCTCCGTCGCGGCCGCGTGCTTGGCCATGTTGGCCAGCGACTCCGCGACGATGAAGTACGCGATGCTCTCCACCGCGGCCGGTGGCCGCTCCTCCAGCTCGACCGACACGTCCACGCGGATGGGCGCTCGCGCGGCCAGCCCGGACAGGGCCGCGTCCAGCCCGCGGTCGCTCAGGATGGCCGGATGGATGCCCCTGGCCAGGTTGCGCAGCTCGGCGATGGCGGCCTTGGTGCCCGCGTGCGCCTGCGCGATGAGCATCCTGGCCTCCTCGGGCTCGGCGTCGAACTTGGCCTGCGCCCGCCCCAGGTCCACCGCGACGGACAGCAGCCGCTGCTGCGCGCCGTCGTGCAGATCGCGCTCGATCCTGCGCCGCTCCGTCTCGGCCGCGTCGATGCCCCGGGCGCGGCTGGCCCGCAGCCGCTCCTCCTCGCTGCCGCCGAGCAGCACCACGGCGAGGGTCCCGTGCAGCCAGGCCATCCCCCGCACGAGGTACGCGGTCAGCACGAGCAGCACGACGCCGAAGAACGTGGCCACCCAGGCGGCCGTCCATTCCTCGATGAAGTAATCGCCTGCCCCCATCGCCTCATCGATCGCCAGGATGAAGGGCGCGAGCAGCAAACCGCCCGTGGCGATCCACAACGCGGCCGACGCCACCGCCTCCACCAGCCCGAGCGGCAGCAGCATCAGCAGATAGCCCAGGTCCTTCCAGGTCGCCGGATCCGTCACCAGCCAGCGGATGTGCGCGCCCAGCCCGCGCTCGGGACGGCTCCGGTACGGGTCGGGAATCCTGACCCCCAGCGCCGCTCCGAGCATCCTGCGCTCCAGCATCGCCCCGCCGCGCCACATCAGCATGGTCGCCATCGCGAGGGGCACGCCGACCCAGAGGACCGTGAGCGAGAGCGAGGTCGGCACCGCCAGCGATAACACGATGAACCAGCCGAGCCCGAACGCCACGCTGACCAGCAAGTACGGTGCCGCACGCCACGTCATCGGATCAACCAGGACCCCCAGCGGGCCCTTCGGCCCGAACGGCACGCGGTCTTTCAACGCCACCGATCGCATGCCCCAAGACTGCCCGCCGGAGCGGCGCGCGTGAATGTGGCTGCCGTCCGGCCCGAGGTAGGGCTACCCCCACCTCCGCCACACCAGCACCCCATACCCGTCCGCCCGCTCCGTACCAATGGAAAAGGGGCGGCAGGGAGAACCCCTGCCGCCCCTTTTCCTACAGGAGCCGCTAGTCGCGGTCGTTGCCCACCGTGGTCTTCTGGACCTGGAGGAGGAACTCCGCGTTGGACTTGGTGTCCTTCATCCGCTCCAGGAGCAGCTCAAGAGCCTGCTGCATGTCCAGCGCGTGCAGCACGCGCCGCAGCTTCCAGACGACCTGGAGCTCTTCCCTGACCATGAGGATCTCTTCCTTACGGGTGCCGGACGCGTCCACGTCCACCGCAGGGAAGATCCGCTTGTCAGCCAGGGACCGGTTGAGCTTGAGCTCCATGTTGCCGGTGCCCTTGAACTCCTCGAAGATGACCTCGTCCATCTTGGACCCGGTCTCGACCAGGGCCGTGGCGAGGATCGTCAGCGAGCCGCCGTTTTCGATGTTGCGGGCGGCGCCGAAGAAGCGCTTGGGCGGGTAGAGCGCCGTGGAGTCGACACCACCCGACAGGATGCGACCGGACGCCGGGGCCGCCAGGTTGTAGGCGCGGCCGAGGCGGGTGATCGAGTCGAGCAGGACGACCACGTCGTGGCCCAGCTCCACCAGGCGCTTGGCCCGCTCGATGGCGAGCTCGGCGACCGTGGTGTGGTCTTCGGCGGGACGGTCGAAGGTCGAGTGGATGACCTCGCCCTTGACCGACCGCTGCATGTCGGTGACCTCTTCAGGCCGCTCGTCCACGAGCACGACCATCAGGTGGCACTCGGGGTTGTTGCGGGTGATCGCGTTGGCGATGGCCTGCAGCACCATCGTCTTACCGGCCTTGGGCGGCGAGACGATGAGGCCACGCTGGCCCTTGCCGATCGGCGACACGAGGTCGATGATCCGCGTGGTCAGGATGTTGTGCTCGGTCTCCAGGCGCAGGCGCTCCTGCGGGTAGAGCGGCGTCAGCTTGTTGAAGTCCGGCCGGTTGCGGGCCTGCTCCGGGTCCATGCCGTTGACGGTGTCGAGGCGGACCAGGGCATTGAACTTCTCGCGCCGCTCGCCGTCGCGGGGCTGCCGGACGGCGCCGGTGATGACGTCGCCCTTGCGCAGGCCGTTGCGGCGGATCTGGGCGAGCGAGACGTAAACGTCGTTGCTGCCCGGCAGGTAGCCGCTGGTCCTGACGAACGCGTAGTTGTCGAGGATGTCCAGTATGCCGGCGATCGGGATGAGCACGTCGTCGTCGCTGACGACGGGCTCGCCGCTCTCGAAGCGGTCACGGCCTCGGCCGCGGTTGCGCTCCCTGAAGCGGCCCCTGCGACCGCGCCCGCCGCGGTCGTCCTCGTCGCCGCCACCGCGCTGGTCACCGCGCTGGTCGCCACGCTGGTCACCGCGCTGGTCACCGCGCTGGTCGCCGCGCTGGTCGCCACGCTGGTCGCCGCGCTGGTCACTGCGCAGCTCGCCACGCTGGTCACTGCGCTGGTCGCCACGGCCACCCGCGTCGGCGACGCGCTGGTCACCGCGGCCGATGCTCTCCGCACGACCGCCTTCACTGCGGTCGCTGCCGGAGCGCTCGCCGCGCTCACGACGCTCGCCGCGGGTGCGGCGCTCCCTGCGGCTCTCGCCACGCTCGCCGCGACCTTCGCCCTGCGCGGCCTCAACGGCCTGGGGCTGCTGCTCCACGACCGGCTCGGCCGGTGCGACGACAGGTTCGGGCGCCGCGGCCACGGGCTCCGGCGCGGCCGCAACGGGCTGCGGGGCGGGCTCTTCGGCGGTCTTGGCGCGGGAACGTTCCCTGCGCGCACGGGTGGGCCGCTCGGCGGCCGGGGCCGCCTCGGGCGTGGCCGCAGGCGCCTCGGCGGCGGCCGCGGGAGCCGGCGTGCCTTCTCCTGCGCCGCCACCCTGCTTCTCCTGGATGGCCGCGATGAGCTGGCTCTTCCGCATGCGCCCGGTCCCGCTGATGCCCAGCTCCGCCGCTATTTTCTGCAGCTCGGGCAGCACCTTGGCGGACAGGCCGGTGCCGGAGCGACGCGCACGCGGCTTGGCCGGAGCGCGAGTGGGGGTGTCGCCGGACGCCGGCTCTGCGCCTGATGCGTCGGAGAGGAGTTCGGTGGTGTCGCTCAACTAAAAGGTCCTTCCCAGGGGTCGGGCGCCGGTTTTGTTCTGCCGGGCGTCCCGGAGGTGCTTGCGATCCGGCGGGACAGACCGGGTCGGGGTGCACTTTGCGATCTTCGGCTGTCGCTGGAGACGGCCGCCACTCTTGGGGAGGGGCTGGTCCACGCCGCCAATGGGCCGTGGCGCGTGGCTGACACCCCCCAGATTGCTGTCGCCAACCAGATGTCGATGTGAATCGAACGCGCAGATCCCCGTCGTCGCCGCCTCGTTCAAGGCCAACCGGGTGTGGGCCAACCGGAGGCTATTGATTTCGGGGAGACAGCCGCGCCGCCCACGCCTCGCGACGTGAAGCGAGATGCAGCGATGTGTGGCTGACAAGCACGCACCCACCAAGGGGGCATCTGGTGCGGCTACCAGCCTAACATCACCAGCGCACACGGCTATTCCCTGAAGGTCTAAAGAGGCATCAGCGTGTCTCGGGGAACTGAACGTTCGCACCAACCGGGTCGACGTCCATTAGCTGGATGTGCCAGTCATTACCCACTTCTGGCGCGATCAAATCCTGCGTATCCGATGTCGAAAACGCAAGAACCGTGGGACCCGCTCCCGAAACGACCGCGGGCACGCCCACTGCACGGAGACGTTCTACCAGATCGGCGCTCGCCTGCATCGCAGGCGCGCGGTAATGCTGATGGAGTCGATCTTCTGTGGCGGCGAACAAGAGCTGTCGCTCCGGACGCTGGGTCAGCGCGGCTATCAGCAACGCGGCCCTGCCGGCGTTGAAGGAGGCGTCCTTGTGGGGCACGTCCTTCGGCAGCAACCCCCGCGCGGTCTCCGTGGCCAGCCGCGCCGACGGAATCAGGGCGACAGGGCGGATCAGCTCGTCGGGAGTTAGTTTCACCATACGTGGTGACCCGGTGTGGTCGAACCAGGCCACGGTCAATCCGCCGGCCAGGCACGGTGCCACGTTGTCCGGGTGCCCCTCGATCTCGGTGGCCAGCGCGAACACCTCGTCGTCGGGGAATTCGGCCCCCGACAGCGCGCGGGCGGCCAGGATCCCGGCGCAGACGGCCGCGGAGGACGAGCCCAGTCCCCGGGCGTGCGGGATGCTGTTGCGGCAGCGCAGGCGGATGCCCTCCGGCTGCGCGACCCCCATGCGGGCGAACGTCTCGCGCATCGTCTTGACGATCAGGTGTCCCTCGCCGAGATCGACCTCCCCCGCGCCCTCGCCCTCCACGGCGACGTGCACGCCGGGCTCCTCGGTGAGTGCCGCCTCGACCTCGTCGTACAGGCTCAGTGCCAGGCCGAGCGCGTCGAATCCCGGGCCCAGGTTCGCCGAGGTCGCGGGCACGCGGATGTCAACGGTCCTCATTCACGCAACTCCCTGTCCGCCCTCGTCAGGCGAGGTTGAGCGCCGCCGCGGCGGCGTGGACGTCGATGGGGATGACCACCGGCGCCGGCGCCCCCGAGATCGCCCAGTCCGGGTCCTTGAGTCCGTTGCCGGTGACCGTGCAGACGATGCGCTGCCCCGGCTCGACCAGCCCCTGCGCGTGCGCCTGCAGGAGACCCGCGACGCTGGCCGCCGAGGCCAGCTCCACGAACACGCCCTCCTCCTGCGCGAGCAGCTTGTACGCGGCCGCGATCTGCCGGTCGGTCACCGACTGGATCGCCCCGCCGGACTCGTCGCGGGCCGCCGTGGCCAGCCCCCAGGACGCCGGGTTGCCGATGCGGATCGCGGTGGCGATCGTGTGCGGGTGCGACACCGGCGCGCCCTCGACGATCGGCGCCGCACCGCTGGCCTGGAACCCGAACATACGAGGCCGCTTGGTCGCCACGCCGTCGGCGAAATATTCCTGGTAGCCCATCCAGTAGGCGGAGATGTTGCCGGCGTTGCCCACGGGGATGCAGTGGATGTCAGGGGCGTCGCCCAAGGTGTCCACGATCTCGAACGCGGCCGTCTTCTGTCCCTGCAGCCGGAACGGGTTGACCGAGTTGACCAGCGCGATCGGATAGCTGGAGGACAACTTGCGGGTCATCTCCAGGCAGTCGTCGAACGACCCCTCGACCTGCAGCAGCGTGGCGCCGTGCACGAGCGCCTGGGCCAGCTTGCCCATGGCGATCTTTCCCCGGGGCACCAGAACGGCGCACGTCAGCCCTGCGCGAACGGCATAGGCCGCCGCCGAGGCCGACGTGTTGCCGGTCGAGGCGCAGATGACCGCCTTGGCCCCCTCTTCGACCGCTTTGCTGATGGCCATGGTCATGCCGCGGTCCTTGAAGCTGCCGGTCGGGTTGGCCCCCTCGACCTTCAGGTAGACGTCGCACCCCGTCAGCGCCGACACGCGGTGCGCGGGCACCAGCGGCGTGCCGCCCTCAAGCAGCGTGATGACAGGCGTCTTCGGCGTGACGGGAAGACGCTCGCGGTATTCCTCGATGAGGCCACGCCACGACCTGCTCATTGATGACTCCCTACCTGCGGTGTTGGGCACCGAGTGTACGGGGTGCCGGCGCCCGGCACGGATCCGCGTCCACCGGTCGGACGTACCGGTTAGACAGGGCCACTATTCAGGACATTCTCAGCATCTCCCGATAAGGTGCTAGCCCAGGGGGTCACCATCATGAACGCGCGTCCTGCTCTGAGGCAGAACGACTATTCACCGCTGGCAACGCCGTCGCTCGGCGCCTGGTCGCCCGCCCTTTCCGTGAGCGTGGTGGTACCCGCGCACGGCGGGCAGGACAAGCTCGACCTGGTCCTGGCCGCGCTGGCGGCGCAGACGTACCCGGACCACCTGATGGAGGTCCTCGTCGTCGACGACGGCAGCCGGCCACCTATTCGGCTGCCCGAAATCCGGCCGGTCAACACCCGCATCGTTCCCGTACGGGACGGCTGGGGCATCTCCAGCGCCGTCAACACCGGCGCCAACGCCGCAGACGGCGAGATCATCCAGCGGCTCGACTCCGACATGGTGGCCTGCCGCGAGCACATCGAGGCCCTGGCCCGCTGGCACCACGTGACGGACTACCTGGTCTCGATCGGCATGAAGAGGTTCGTGGAGATGCCGCCGGTCACGCCGGAGGAGGTCTTCCAGGCGGGACATCTGGGAGAGCTGTTCGACCTGGACGGGGCCGCGCCCAGCTCCACCGAGGCGACGATCGCCAAGACCGACGGGCTGCGCAAGAGCCGCAATCCGTACCACGTGTGCACGGGGCCCACCCTCGCGCTTCCCCGGGAGGTCTTCCACGCCGTGGGCGGGCTCGACCCGACCGTGCTGCGGGGCGGGGACACCGAGTTCGCCTACCGGCTGGCCATGCACGGCGTCGTGTTCGTACCCGACCTGGACGCGCAGGCCGTGCATCTGGGGCTGCCCGCGCAGCACCGTGACCGGGAGCGGGCCGTGCGGGCCGTGGAGCCCTATCTGGCGCACCGGATCCCGCTGCGCAGGGACCTGCGCAAGGATCGGGGGCGGCGGTGGCTGGTGCCATACGTGGAGATCGTGCTCGACGTCACCGACACCTCCGAGTCCGTGGTGCGGCAGGCGGTGGCGGCGGCGCTGGACGGCAAGCTCCAGGACGTCGTGGTGACGCTAGTGGGGCCCTGGTCGCGGCTGGAGTCCGGGCGGCGGTCGGTGTTGTCGGATCCGTGCTTCGAGCTGCGGCTGATGCGTGACCTGTTCGCGCACGACGAACGCATCCGCCTGATCGACGAGGCCGCCCCCACGCCTGCGCCGACGCCGTTCCGCTATCGCGGGCCGGTGGAGGTGCCCCTGCACAAGGCGACGCTGGAGCGCATGATCGAGTCGGTCCAGAAGGATCTCGCGGGCGTCCTGATCGTGGATCTCCCCGAGGGGCGGACCGCGCGTCTGGAGCGTACGTCGGCGTTGGGCCGCGCCCTGTTGCTCGCCGGCCCTGGCGCCGATCTGGACGCCGTCATCGACACCACCCATGGGGTGCGTCATGAGCCCCCGGACCGCTACTGGCCCGCGCCCAAGCAGCCGGACCCGGTCACCATCCCGGCCCCGATGGCGGTGTCTGCGGAACCGGCGGAAAATACCCTCCTGCGCCGCCTGAAGTCAGCCCTCCGCCCCAACTGACCCCTCACGCCCACCGGCGGGTCAGGTGCGAAGGCGTCTGCCCAAGGTGCGTTTCATCGTGGAGACCAGGCCGCGCAGGCTTTTCTGGGTGCGGGTGACGGCGGAGAGCTGGCGGCGCAGTGCGCCGACCTCGCGGCGAAGCTCCACGGCCGTCTTGCGCCAGCGCCCGGCCTCCTCCCTCCACTTGGCCACCTGCTCGCGCAGCCGCTCTGCTTCTTTGGCCAGCCGGGCGGCCTCCGCGGCCAGCCGGGCGGCGTCGGCCTGGGCCTCCACCCGGGCCCGGTACGCGCTCCGCCGCCCGAGCGGCGAGGCCGCCTCGGTCGTGAACCCGTACGTCTCGGCCTCGACCCAGGCCACGCCGGACACCGCGTCCACCACGTCGTCCAGGTCCTCCCCCGGCTCGGCCACGATGCGGGCCCTGGCGAAGGCGGACAGACGTTCCAGGCGGCCCGCGACGACGCCTTGTGACGACTCGTCGAGCAGCACGTTCACCAGGCCGAGGCCTTCGTCGCGGGCCAGGTCGAGCAGGCGCGCCAGACTGTCCTCGCCGGGGATCCAGCCGGCCGGCAACCGCAGCACGAACGGCACGGCGGGGTCGACGTCCTCGGCGGCGGACAGGCGTACCCGGCCCTCGTGCCGGTAGTGACCGCGGACCAGCACCAGGTCGAGGTCCGGGTCGCGGAGCGGGGCGCGGCGCTCGTGCTGGAGATCGTCCCAAGGGCCGAGGAGGAGTACGGAAATGTCAGGCGTGGTGCCGGCGAGCAGGGCGTCCACCGTCGCCCGTACCGAGTCGTAGCCTGCCGTGCCGTCCACCACGACCGTGACGTACGGGACCTTCCACTGACGGCCGGGATGCCCCCGCAGCCAGCGGTAGGCCGGGATGCGGTCGGCCACCAACGCGTGGCTCACCCGGTCGATCGGCTGCTTGTCGCGCATCCGCATCGTCGGCCCGAGGTGGTAAGCGCGGGCCGCCGGCTCCGGTACGAAGACCGCACCCGCCTGACTCAGCCGGTAGCCCATCTCGGTGTCCTGGCCGAGGATCAGCTCCTCGTCCATCGGCCCCGCCGCCGCGACCAGCCGGGCGTTGACCGAGGTCGCGCCGCCCACATGCAGGCTGAACGGGCGCTGCGGGTTGTCGGTGAGCCCGTTCGTGCGCTCGACGAGGTCGACGATCCAAGCGTGCGGCTCGGCGGGCTCGAAGTGCTTGTCCAGATCGTCGGGCAGCCGGGCGGGCACCTCGGCGGAGGTGAACCTGATGTAGCCGGTGACGACCACGTACGGTGCCGCGTGGTGCCAGCGCATGTGCGCCTCGATCGCGCCGGGCGTGAGCACCACGTCGGAGTCGAGCCAGTGGATCACATCCCCCGTCGCCTCCGCCAGGCCGGCGTTGCGGGCGGCGGCCCTGCCCGGGTCCGCGCAGACGATCAGCCGGGTGCGGGCGGGACGGGCCTCCGTCAGGCGCAGCGGCGGCGTGCTGCCGTTGTCGACGACGATGACCTGGGTGAGCTCGGCCGGGTAGGTCTGCCTGGCCAGCCCGGCCAGCACCAGGTCGAGCTTGTCCTGCCCGCCGTAGGCCGGAATGATCACGCTGACCGTGAGCTCAGGGATGAATCCGTCCGGGGGCTGGAGCACGCGGTAGTCGTTGCCGCGCACCCGGGCAAGGCGTCCGCGCCCCGCGCGGCTCCCGGCGGCCTGGGCCTCGAGCTCGCCGGGCGTGCTCATCGAACCTCCCTGAGCGGGGTCACGCGGCTTCCATCAGCAGGCTCGGGCGGAAGCCGCGCCACTGGTTGGCGGCCACCTTGAGGAAGTGGGCCAGCGGTAACCGCCACGTGTGCTCGTCGCTGAGCCCTCTTCGCAGGACATAGCCCAGTCCGTGGGTACGGTAAATACGCGTTCCCACCCGTTGAGCCGCCTTCAGGAACTCGAGATCGACAGCCCGAGAAATCCCCGGAAATCCGCCAATTTCCCGAAATTTTGCCAAAGGCACCATGATCGTGCCTCCGGCCACGTGATCGGACCATACCTCGCTCGGATAGCTCGCTCCGCTGGCGAACGTCGTCCGCCTGATCGTGGTCCGCAGCGGCTCGAGGTAGAAGAACTCGGCCGTCGTGCCCACCACGTCGGCCCCCGTGTAGGTCAGGGCCATGAAGAGATCGGGGAGGTGCCGGGGGCCGTACCAGTCGTCGTCATCCCACTTGACCAGGTAGTCACCGCTCGCCAGGGCCGCCGCCCGGTTGAGCACCTCGCCGAACGGCACGGAGGCCTCCGCCTCCACCCATTTCACCGGCAGCGCGCACCTCTCGACGGCCGCCCGCACCTGCTCGAATGCCACCCCATGCAGCCCCAGCAGCACCTCGGCCGCGACGCCGCGCTGACGCTCCATTTGCGCCAGTGCCGCGCCGACAAGGCCAGGTCGTTTGGTCGACATGACGATGCTGATCTCGGGCGCCGGGGTGGGGTGGGCTAAGCGGCGCAGGAGGACGCTGTGCTCCTCGCGCCGCAGGTCGGCCAGGCACCGCATGGAGCCGTCGGGGGCGTGGTCGAGCCAGGCCCGGTCGGTGAGGAGGTCGGCGAGATCATCGGGCACCCAGGGGACGGCACGGTCGGCCGTCAGCGGGATGCCCGCGGCGGCCAGGCGCAGCAGGTCGTCCAGCGCGAGCTCCGGCACCTCGACCTCAGGCCACTCGATCTCCAGTCCGCGCAGCGCACGCAGGGCGGGCACGTCGGGCGGCGTGCCGTCGACCGCCCAGCCGTCGTCCGACCAGTGCAGGCGGGCCAGCCCCTTCTCCGGCGTACGCGCGAACCCGCAAGGGGTGACGGACATCGATGGGTGCTCCTCCACGGGGATCGGTCGGCGCCTACCTTACGCCGGTTTTACTGACCGGTAGACGCGGAGGGCACATTCGGCAGAACAGCCGTCGCAGGTCTGGGGGCCGATGATTCTCAGTCTTCCTCCAGGAACTTATGGCACGGTAGTGGCCGATGTTTATTAAGGTGTCAATAATCCCGACATGTCCGTGACGCCTCGGATGTCCTGAGGTGCGCGCCGACAAAGGCGTGATCTACGAAAGGTATGCGCGGATGCTTTCGCCCCGCCGACTGGCAGCGACCGGCGCACTCCTCTCGGCCCTGGTCGCCGGTGTGCTCGTCGTCCTCGTCCTCGCCGACCTGATCTCGCTGGGCGCGGCGGCGGCCGCGGCCGCGTTCCTGGTCGCGCTGGTGGCCCTCGCGTTCCTCGTGCTCATCGTGCGCCGGGTCGACGGCAAGGCCCACCGCATCGACCTGCGGATCAAGAAGTACGAGGCCGAGCTGGCCCGCACCACCACCGCGCTCAAGAACCTCGACACCAGGCTGGACCTGCTGGTGCGGGCCGTGGAGGATTCGGCCGCACGGCGTGCCGACGACCTCGGCGCGATCCTGGCCTCGCTCGGCGAGGACCGGGTCAACGCCATGGTGCGGGCGCGTGAGCTGGAGGAACTACGCGAAGAGGTCCGCGCGCTGGCCAAGGACGTCGCCGTATGACGAGCCGGGTCAGGCACAACGACTACGGCGTGCTGCGGCCGCCCGCGATCGGGGCGTGGCAGCCCTCGCTGACCGTCTCCGTGGTCATCCCCGCCTACAACTGCGCGGAGCCGCTGAGCCGCACGGTCGAGGCGCTGGCGCGGCAGACGTACCCGGCCGAGCTCGTCGAGGTGGTCGTCGCCGACGACGGCAGCGAGCCTCCGCTGGACGTGCCCGGAGCCCGGGTGGTCCGGGTGGCCGAGGGGTGGGGGCGCGGCGCGGCCCGGCAGACCGGGCAGCTCGCGGCCTCCGGGGCGGTGATCCACTGGCTGGACTCGGACATGTTGCTGGCCGAGGACCATCTCGAGGCGCACATGCGCTGGCACCACCTCATCGACTACGCGGTGGTGATCGGCGATACGCGGTTCGTGGAGACTCCGGGCGAGGAGGGCGTCCAGTCCGCGTACACGAGGAAGACGCTCGAGTCGACGCGGCGGCTCAAGGACGCCGGCTCCAGCGCGTACCTGCAGCACACGGGCGCGTCCAGCTCCGTGCGCGCCGACCTGCTGCGCGCGGCCGGAGGCGTGGACACCGGGCTGAACATGGCCGAGGACACCGAGCTGGGCTACCGGCTGGCGCAGGCTGGGGCCGTGTTCATCCCCGACGCCGAGGCCAGGGCGTGGCACGTCGGGCCCTCCACCGTGATGTTGCGGGAGAAGGAGGTACACCGGCACAACTGGTCGTACCTGGGCGATCTGATCCCCGATCTCCGCTGGCTGCGTAACCACCCGCGCCGCCACTGGCTCGTGCCGTACCTGCGGGTGGTCGTGACGGCCACGACGTACGAGCAGACGCGGGCGAGCGTGGACTCGGCACTCGCCGGGACCCTGACGGACGCCGCCGTCACACTCGTCGGCCCTTGGGGCAAGCTGACCGGCGAACGCCGGGCCAACCTCGACGACCCCCTGCTCGACCTGCGTCTTTTGCACAATTTGTACGCGCACGAGCCGCGCGTCGTGTTCGCGGAGAGCGTACCCAGCTCCGCCGCCCCCTCCCCCTTCCTGCTGCATCTCCCGACCGGATGGGTGCTGGGCGCCGACACGCTGGCCAAGCTGGTACGGCACGCCGACAAGGACCTGCTCGGGCTCGTGAGCGTGGCGCTGACGGAAGGTCAGCACGGCGTCGTCGCCGCCCGGCTGGAGCGCACGGCCGCCTTCTCCCGAGCCGCCCTCTTCGACGGCCGGCCCGATGACCTGGTGGACGAGATGTACGGGTCCGAGTGGGTCAGCGGGAGCGAGTACGACTTCGTGACCGCGGAGGACGCCGAGCCGCTGACCGGAGACGCGGCCAAGTGGCGGACGCTGGCGAGCCGGCGACAGGGGGAGATCAAGGCGCTGCAGGGCGAGGTGGCACGGCTGAAGGCCGAGGTCGAGCGGCTGTCGGCGGCCGCCACGCCCCAGCCTGCCGAAAGCGGTGGGCGAGGGCCGTTGAGCTCGCTGATCAGGCACCTGCGGAGCGCCGGATGATCCCCGAGTTGCTGGCGGAGTTGCGTGGGGCTCGCGTGTTCTTCGCCGGGATCGACGACGTCGACCCGATCTACACCGCCGCGGCCGGCGGGTCCTTGGAGGGCGGCCGGAGTGTGGTCGTCGATCTCGACCGGGATCTGCTGGAGCCGGCCGCTGTGCCCGAGCCGGTGCGGGAGGTCCTCGTCCTGGCCAGGACGCCGGCCGACCTGCGGCGCATCGCCACACTGCACAAGCTGCTGCCGCAGGCCGAGCGAGTGGTGGTGGCGGTGCTCGACACGCCTGCCTCCCATCCCGCGCCCGTGCCGACGCCGACGCCGGCGCACCGGTGGCGGTCGCTGACCGATCTGCGGGTGTACCAGCCCAAAAACCGGGTCTGGGTGGTGGACGCCCGTTTCTCCGCACCCACGCCCTCCGGTCGTACCGTGGCGGCCACGGCGCGGGCGTTCGCCGGGCATCGGCTGGACGTGATCACCGCGCCCGCGGCCGCGATCGCGGGTGTTGGGGCGGCCGACTGGCGGCCGGGCGACCCGAACGCGACGCCTACCGAGATCACGGGGCCCGTCCCCGAGCGGGTCGGCGCGCCGGGCAGCGACATGGTCCTGCGCACGATCGGCGGCCCCGGCCACCGTTCCACCCCGCTCCCGTCGGCCGGACGCGCCGACGGGACGCACGCCCATGGGTGGGACGCCACCGCACCAGCCGGCCAGGCGGCCCGCACAGACGCCGACGCCGTCGCACCGGCCGCGGGCACCAACGGCACCGCCCAGGCCAAAGCGGCGACCACGCCGACCGACGGTACGGTCGGGGCCAGAGGGGCCGAGCAGGTGGAATCGGCCCGATCGCCTGAGGACTCTGCCCCCGCCCAGCACGCCGAAGACTCCAGCCCGAACGGGCACGCCCGCGGCGCTGACACGCACGGCCACGCCCGCGGCGCTGACAGGGACGGCCACGCCCGCAGCATGGACACGCACAGCCACGCCCGCAGCAGCGACACGCAGGGCCACCCCAGCAGCATGGAAACGCACAGCCACGCCGGCAGCACCGACGACAGGCACGGCCACGGCCGAGGCGCGGACACCGACGGCCAGGCCCGAGGCGCGGACACGGACGGCCAGCGTCGGGGCGTGGACACCGACGGGCGGGCCCGAGGCGCGGACGCGGACGCGTGGGTGGAGGAGGCCGGGCTGGTCGAGTGGGCGGGGGATGAGACGCCCATCGAGCGGCCGACGATTCAGGCGGCCAGCTGGGAGCGCCTCGGCCGCCCCGGGATGGCCGATTCGCCGCTGGCCGATCCCGACGTGCTCGGCGAGCCCTCGATGATCCCCCCGGTGGACGAGCGCCTGGTCAACCCCATGGGTTTCGTGACGACCCCCTCCCGGGGCATGGCGTCCCTGGCCGAGCGGGACGGCCGGTGGTCCGTGGTGCTGGATGGGAAGGTCGTGACGTCGTTCGCCGAGTCCGGCGGCGTCACCGACGCGGACGTGGCCAGACTGCGCCAGATCCGCGGCGTCGAGGTGGACTGGCGGCACGCGCACAGCGGCCCGCTGGCCGCCATACGCGTCCTGGCCGGACTGTCCGCCGCCGGCGTGCCTCTGGTGGCGGCCACGGTGCCCCGCTGGGCCGGCGCGCTCGGCGAGGAGGTCATCGAGCTCATCGGGCGCCGCCCCGACCTCAGCGACGAGCTCCGGCGGGAGGAGCACAGCATCCGCCTGCGCCGCGCGGCCCTGCGTACCCACGGCGTGGCCGCCAGGTGGGAGCAGCTCGGCGCGCCCGCCCCCGCTCCCCCACTCACGTCGGTGCTGCTGGCGACCCGCCGTACCGACATGGTCGCCTTCGCCCTCGACCAGATCTCCCGCCAGCGTGACGTGCAGCTCGAGGTGATCCTGGCCCTGCACGGGGTGCCGAAGGGCCATCCGGACGTGGCGCCCGCGATCGCGGTGTACGAGGGCCCGCTCACCGTGTACGAGGCCGACCACCAGGCAGTGTTCGGGAAGGTGCTGAACGAGGCGGCCGCGAGGGCGTCGGGCTCGTTCCTGCTGAAGATGGACGACGACGACTGGTACGGCCCCGACTTCCTGTCCGATCTGCTGCTGGCGCACTCGTACTCGGGCGCGCAGGTGGTCGGCACGGTGCCGGAGTTCGTCTACCTGTCCTCCATCGACGTCACCGTGCACCGCAAGCAGATCACCGAGCAGATCACCAGCTTCATCGCCGGCGGCACGATCCTGGTGGAGCGCTCGGCGTTCCAGGCGGTGGGCGGGTTCCGGCCGTTGCGGCGCTCGGTGGACACCCAGTTCCAGGAGGCGCTGCAGGCGGCCGGCGGCCAGATCTACCGGACCCACGGGCTGGGTTACATCCTGCGCAGGGGCCCGGCGGCCAATCACACGTGGCAGGAGCCGATCGGCACGTTCCTGCAGCGCAACAGGCGGCAGTGGCGCGGCTTCCGCCCGAATGCCCTCATGGAGCTGGACGGAAGCCTGCGCCCATGATTCCTCGGATCCCCCACAACGACTTCGGCGTGCTCGCCCCTCCCGCCCTGGGCGCGTGGGAGCCGGCACTGACCGTGACGGTCGTCATCCCCGCCCACGACCGCCAGGAGACCCTGGACCTGACCCTGGCCGCCCTCGCGGCCCAGAGTTACCCCGAGCATCTCCTCGACGTCATCGTCGTGGACGACGGCAGCACCACCCCGCTCCGCCTCCCCGACCTCGCCCCGGCGAAAACGAAGCTGATCTCCAGCCCGCCGGGCGGCTGGGGCCGGGCGTGGGCCGGGCAGGCGGGCTTGGACGCCGCGACCGGCGAGGTGGTGTTCGTCCTGGACGCCGACATGGTGCCGCACCGCCGGCACGTGGAGGCTCAGCTCCGCTGGCACCACCTGGCCCCGTACGTGGTGGCGCTCGGCTGGATCGACTTCACCGCGCCCGGCGCGCTCCCCTCGCCCGAGCAGGTACGCACGGCCGTGGAGTCCGGCGCGGAGGACGCCCTCTTCCCGCTGTCCGCCCACCGGCACGACTGGGCCGAGAAGATCATTCACGATTACGACGGCCTCCGTAGCGCGCCCAGCTCGCTGGCGACCCGCATCCACGTGGGGGCAACGGTGTCGTACCCGGCGGCGCTGCTGCGCTCGATCGGCGGCATGGACACGGCGCTCGTCCTGGCGGAGGACACGGAGCTCGGCTACCGCCTCACCCAGGCGGGCGCGGTCTTCGTCCCCGACCCGGAGTCCCGGGCCTGGCACATCGGCCTGCCCACGGCGATGCGCGACTTCGCGGCGCTGAAGCGCTACAACGACCCATACGTCGCCGACCGCGTCCCCTACCGCCGCTACCTGCGCACCGACTCCGGCCGGCAGTGGCGGGTGCAGTATGTGGACGCCACGGTGCGGTCAGGCTCGTACGAGGACGTCCGGGCCACCGTCGACGCCCTGCTGGCGTCCTCGATCCCCGACGTCGGGGTCACGATCATCGGGCCGTGGCAATCCCTGACCGGGGACCGCCGCTTCCCGCTCCAGGACCCGGACCTCGATCTGCGCCTCGTCCACGCCACCTTCGAGCACGACCCGCGCGTCAGCCTGGCGGTGTCCCCGGCCGTCACCGGCGCCCCGTTCCGCCTCCAGGTGCCCGCCGGCTGGGTCGCGTCGGAGGACACGCTGGAGCGCCTGGTCGCGTACATGGAGGAGCAGGACTCGGGCAGGCTCTACATCGCCCTGGAGGAGACCGCGGAGGGTGTGACCGTGGCCCGTCTGGACCGCACGGCCGCCCTGTCGAGGGCCGCCCTGGTGGTCACCGGGGACGACGACGAGGACGATCTGATCGACGCCCTGTTCGGTGTGGAATGGGTGGACGGCGAGACCTGGGGCTTCAAACGCCGCCCGGCCGTCTACCCGCCGCGCAGGAAGCCGCTCTCTCCGGTGGCCAAGCTCACGGCCGCACACGAGAAGGAGATCGCCCTCTACCGCAAGCGGGTGGCCGCCCTCCGGGTCGAGATCGGGCAGCTGAAGCGGGAAGCAGGCAAGAACGGCAGGGACGCGGCTCGCTGGCGCGAGAAAGCCGAGGCCTGGCGCCGCGAGGCGGTCCGTCTGGCCCGCGAACAGAACCGCACCGTGCTCAGACGAGCCGTCCGCCGCGTCCGCAACCTGGCCTTCCCGGACGCCTGATAGCGGATCGCTTCGCAGGGCCTCGAAGCAACGGCGAGCAGGTGAGCAACTCTAGTCGTCGCCCTCTACGCGCATCACGCTGGCGACGGCGCGGACGATGTCCAGCTCCCGCAGCCCCTCCATCGTCGCCGACAGCGCCGCGTCGGTGGCGCGGTGGGTGACGATGACCAGCTGGGCGTCGTCACCATGCCCCTCCTGACGCACAGTCTGGATCGACACGTCGTGCTTGGCGAACAACTCCGCCACGCGCGCCAGCACACCGGGCTTGTCGGCCACATCGAGCGCCACGTGGCAACGCGTGACGGTCTCGCCCATGGGGTGCACGGCCAGGTCCGCGTACGTCGACTCCTCGGGCCCGCGGGTGCCGGCCAGGCGGTTGCGGCCGACGGCCACGATGTCGCCGAGCACGGCGGAGGCCGTGGGCGCGCCGCCGGCGCCCTTGCCGTAGAACATCAGCTGACCCGCCGACTCCGCCTCCACGAAGACCGCGTTGTACGCCTCCCGCACCCCGGCCAGCGGATGCGTCCGGGGGATCATGGCCGGGTGCACCCGCACCCCGAAGGAGCGGCTGTCGTCGGAGCGGGCGCAGATGGCCAGCAGCTTGATGACGTAGCCCATGGCCTTGGCCGAGGCCACGTCGGTGGCGGTGATCTCGGTGATGCCCTCCCGGTGCACGTCGGCGGCCGGCACGCGGCTGTGGAAGGCGAGACCGGCGAGGATGGCGGCCTTGGCGGCGGCGTCGAAGCCCTCGACGTCGGCCGTCGGGTCGGCCTCGGCGTAGCCGAGGGTCTGCGCCTCCTCCAGGGCGTCGGTGAACGACGCGCCCGTGGAGTCCATCTTGTCGAGGATGTAGTTGGTGGTGCCGTTGACAATGCCCAGCACCCGCTTGACGTGGTCGCCGGCGAGGGACTCGCGCAGCGGCCGCAGCAGCGGGATGGCCCCGGCGACGCTGGCCTCGAAGTAGAGGTCGCCGTTGCCCTTCCTGGCGGCCTCGTGCAGGGTGGTGCCGTCCTCGGCCAGCAGGGCCTTGTTGGCGGTCACCACGGACTTGCCCTTGGACAGGGCGGAGACGATCAGCGAGCGGGCGGGCTCGATGCCCCCGATGACCTCGACGACGATGTCCACGTCGTCGCGGGCGACCAGCGCCTCGGCGTCGGTGGTGAACAGCGCCGGGTCCACGTCCACGTCGCGTTTGCGGCCGAGGCGGCGCACGGCGACCCCGGCCAGCTCCAGCGGCGCCCCGACACGTGCCGCCAGGTCGCCGGCCTGCTCGTGCATGAGCCTGATCACCTGCGAGCCGACGACGCCGCAGCCCAGCAGAGCCACTTTCAGCGGTTTCACAGCTGCCCCCTCAGAAGGTCGTCCTCGGTCTCACCCTGCACGATCACCCGCGCGGCGCCGCCGGAGACGGCCACCACAGCGGGCTTGAGCAGGTAGTTGTAGTTGCTGGCCAGCGATCGGCAGTAGGCGCCGGTCGCGGCCACGGCGATCAGGTCGCCCGGCGCGAGGTCGGCGGGGAAGTGGCAGTCGCGCACGATGATGTCGCCGCTCTCGCAGTGCTTGCCGACGAGGCGGCTGAGCATGGGCTCGGCGGTGCTCTCACGGCTGGCCAGCACGGCGGTGTATTCGGCGCCGTAGAGCGCGGTGCGGACGTTGTCGCTCATGCCGCCGTCGACGCTGACGTAGGTGCGCAGCCCTTCGACGTCCTTGACGGTGCCGACCTCGTAGAGCGTGATGCCGCCTGGGCCGACGATGCCGCGGCCGGGCTCGACGGTGAGCCGGGGCACGGGCAGGCCCGCCTCCACACACACCTTGCTGACGATCTCGCGCAGCCCGTCGGCGAGCTCCTTGATGTCAGGCGCCTCGTCGCCTTCGACGTAGGCGATGCCGTAGCCGCCGCCGAGGTCCAGCTCGGGCAGGACCACGCCGTGCTCGTCCTTGATCTGCACGAGCAGCGCGGCCAGCCGCCGCGCGGCCACCTCGAACCCGCCCGTGTCGACGATCTGGGACCCGATGTGCGAGTGCAGGCCGACGAGCTCGAGCTGCGGGAGCGCGAGGATGCGGTGCACGGCCTCCGCCGCGGTCCCGGCGTTGAGCGACAGGCCGAACTTCTGGTCGTCGTGCGCCGTCGCGATGAACTCGTGCGTGTGCGCCTCGACTCCGGTGGTCACCCGGATCATCACCTTGGGCCGCTTGCCCTGCTGCTCGGCGAGGTAGCCGAGCCTGGCGATCTCGTCGAAGGAGTCGACCACGATGTGCCCGACCCCGGCCTCCAGCGCCCTGGACAGCTCGGCGACGGACTTGTTGTTGCCGTGCATGGTGATCCGCTCGGGCGGGAAGCCGACGCTGAGGGCCACCGCCAGCTCGCCGCCGCTGGCCACGTCGAGCCCGAGGCCCTCGTCGTCCAGCCAGCGGACGATCTCCTTGCACAGGAACGCCTTGCCGGCGTAATGCACCTCCGAGCCGGCGAACGCCGTGGCGTAGTCGCGCATGCGCGAGCGCACGTCGTCCTCGTCGAGGACGTAGAGCGGGGTGCCGTGGTCGCGGGCCAGGTCGCGGACGTCCACGCCGCCGACCGTGAGCGTGCCATCGGTCCGGGTCGACGTTCGCGGCCAGATCGCGGGATCGATCCGGTTGAGGTCGGCGGGCGCCTGCGGCGGGCGCTCGTGGGGCAGCATCTCGGCATGCCGGTCCCCGGCGGGATGGACGAATCGGCTCACCCGATCGAGGCTATCGGAACCGCACCTACGCCATGACCCGCTGCCCACGTATCGAGACGCGATCAAGAGGTGATAGAGGAGATTTTTACGATTTTTCGCCGTTTAGCCGGATATTTTGCAAAACGTCAT
Organism: Nonomuraea sp. 10N515B; assembly: GCF_052245915.1. Taxonomy (NCBI): domain Bacteria; kingdom Bacillati; phylum Actinomycetota; class Actinomycetes; order Streptosporangiales; family Streptosporangiaceae; genus Nonomuraea; species Nonomuraea sp. 10N515B. The sequence goes on along the minus strand of NZ_JBQQBQ010000014.1, from coordinate 112,648 downwards.
AGCCGGTCCGGGCCCATCACCACTCCCCCGACGGCCTCCGCCAGCCGCACCCGCGCCGTGTGCACCGCCGTGACCGGCTCGTCCCCGCGGGGCACGGCGGGCGCGTGCTCGTGAGCGTCGTGGAAGGCCAGCGCCAACCGCACCAGGTAGGTCTCCCACCCCGGATCCCTGCTGACCGCCCGTCCGGGCAGCTCGGCCAGCACCCGCAACACCTGCCGATCGTACGGGTCGTCGAGCGCCTCGGGCCGGAACCCGGCCTCCGGCACCCCGAGCTCCCTGGCCCACCGCCGCACGGCGCGGGCCCGCACATGCGCGTACCGCACCACGAACCCCGGGTTGTCCCAGGTGCGCGGAAAGTCCGGCCACGTCGGCTCGGGGATCTCGACGGGCTCCATCGACTCCAGCAGCTCGCCGGGCACCGCGACGGTGATCCGCAGGAACCCGTTGCCCCGCACCTCCACGTCCGCGACCCCGGGCACCGCTCGCACCCGCTCGGCGAGCGCTTCCGCGGGCGCCCGCCGCCGCAGGGCCGCGGCGGAGAGGTAGACCGCCTCCCGCTCCCACGAACCGTCGGGCACGGGCGGCTCCCCCAGCGCGCCGGCCAGCTCCCGTACGGTCACACCGACGACTCTAGATGAGCGCGTGCGGCTCGGCGGAGCCGTATTCGACCAGGTGGGCGGCGCCCAGGAGCCAGCGGTCCTCGTCGCGCACCCGGACGTAGCCGAACCTGTCGGCGGAGAACACCTTGATCCCGTCCGTACGGCACTGCCGCATCAGGACCTCGTCCCAGTCGTCCGTCAGGTCGGCGAACCCCAGCTCACGCAGCGCGTTGCGGCGGGCCAGGAGGGTCGCGCCGGCGACCTCCGGGAGGTAGGCGTATTCGGCGTCGGGCTGCTTGAGCAGCGTGGCCTGCGGCTTGCGCAGGTGGGCGTAGAAGGCGCCCTTGCCGACGATGTCCGCGGTGCTGAACAGGAAGGCCCGGCGCAGGTCGGACAGGTAGTGCGGCCCGTACACGTCGCGCGGGTCCATGACCGCCACCAGGTCGGCCTCGCACAGGTCGAGCCCGGCGTTGAGCATCGCGCCCTCGCTCATCGAGGGATGCGGGCGGCGGTAGATCACGTCCAGATCCGGCAGCACGTCGCGGGCGCGCAACTCCGCCTCGGGCGGGCCGATGACGATCACCTGGGCCACGCCCGTCTGCTTGGCGACCTGCGCGAGACCGTGCTCCATCAGGAAGGGGTCCATGATCGGCAGCAGCACGGAGGTGTTGAGCGTGGCGCGGGCGCTGGGCAGGCCGATCGCCTCCAGCATCTCGTCGATCCGCTCGGTCATCGTGCCCATCTGGTACGCCCGCCGCAACGCCACGTGCGCCCGCCGCGAGTCCGGCTCGGTGCCGATGGACGTGCCGCAGGCGGCGATCTCGGCCAGCCGCCACTGCGGGGTCCCCGGCGGGCAGTCCGCCGCCGCCGGCCAGCGATAGGAGGTCAGCACGTCGGGGTAGGTCAGGTGGCCGGGCAGCAGCTGGTCGAGCGTGAGCACCCGGTCGATCCGCCCGCCCGCCAGCGGCAGCGGGTTGTGGATCCTGGGCTGGATCCCGAACTGCAGCCGCGGCCAGGCCACCGCCAGGTCGTTCGTGAACCGGTGCTCGAACAGCTGGGCGGTCGCGGCGTAGTCGCTCACGTCGCCCTGCGTGTGCCAGAAGACGGTGCGGATGCCGCGCTCGGCGCACCAGGCCAGCAGTGCCTTGATGCCCTCTCCCGGCTCGCCGATGATCTCCTGGGCCCACGGCCCCTGCGTGACCGACTCGACGACGAGCAGGTGGGGCACCTCGAGCGGGAGCACCCGGGCGAAGTCACGCGGCGTGAAGCCGGTGGTCTGGCGCCACTCGTAGCGCAGCAGCGCCTCGGCGTGCGGGTCGGCGATCACCGCGGCCGTCAGGTGCGGCCGCGTGTTGGGACCGGTCGGCACCCGGAACGGCTTGAGCTTGAACGAGGCGCCCCCGAGCGTCCTCGTGGAGGTCGTGGCCTGGAACGCGGCCCCCGGGCGCTCCTCGGTCTGCTTGAGGGGCGCGGGCGGCTTGCGCTTGGGAGCGGTGGGCCGTTTGACCGGCTTGGCGGCGCCCCGGAGGCCCCTGGCGAGCCGCACCGGGTTGCTCTTGCCGCTCTTGATGGCATCGCCGAGGCGGTTCCAGCGGGCGACCTTGATCGAGGACAGCTTCCAGTTGGCCACCTCGGCCTGGAAACGCTGCTCGGCCAGCTCCTTGCGGAGTTTGTCCGCGGCGGCCTGCTCGGCCGCGAGCCGTTCCTCGGTCTCGCTCAGCCGCTCGGCCAGCGCCTTGACCTCCTCGACGCTCCGCTCTGCCGCAGCCAGCCGGCCCTGGGCGGCGTCCAGCAGCCTGGCCAGCTCGGCCGCGCGCTCGGCCTGGGCGATGGCATCCCGCAGCGCCCGACGCGTGCTCTCAAGCTCAGTGCTCACCGGTCCTCCTTCGTCGGCCCGGCGACAGCTCGCTGCGTCTGATTGTGCGCTCGCTCCGCTCGCAAACCATGCCTCCGCTCCCTCAGCCCGGCAAAGGATACTCTTTTGGCGAAGCGTCTCGAAGGGATGAGATCCGGTGCAGTTCAACGTGCGACCCTATGTCTGCGGCGCTCTCGGCCGGATCGACACCGCCATACTCGGCAAGCTGACCGCCGCCGGCCCGCGCGTGCGCCCGGCGCTCCAGACGGCCGACGCGGCGTTGTTCAGCTCCACGCCGCTGCCGCCCTACCACCGCGTCGGTGACTCCTACGCGTTCGCGTGGGGCGAGCGCAGGCCGGCCGCGATCGAGGAGTGGATCGCGGTCGCGGAGACGTACGAGACCCCCGGCCTGATCGGCGACGCCGACAAGGTCACGTTGCACACGGGCGCGCTCGGGCTGGTGGACGTCTACTACGTCCGTCAGGGCGACGCGGTCTACTTCTCGTCGCTGATCCAGCCGCTGCTCAGCCTGGTGCCGATCGCGATCGACTGGGCGGCTTGGGCCTCGATCATCCAGGTGACGTTCCCGCTGGGCGAGGCGACCCCGTACACCGAGGTCAAGCGGCTGCCCGGGGCGAGCGCGCTGGTGTGGGAGCACGGCCGGGTGGCCACCGAGCGGCGGCTGCCGCGCTGGCTGCGCACGGAGCCGTACGAGTCGTGGATCAGCCCGCGCGAGATCGTCGAGCTGCTGGATCGCGTCTACGAGGACTACGACGGGCGCAAGCTGCTCGTGCCGGTCAGCGGCGGCTACGACTCCCGGCTGCTGGCGAGCGTGGCCAAAGCCAGGGGCGCGGACGTCGAGTCGTGGACGACGAGCCCGGACGACGGCACCGACACCGACATCGCCTTCGCCAGGGCGATCACCAAGGAGCTCGGCATCCCGCACCGGGTGATCACTCAGGACGCCGCCGACTACCCGCGGGACGCGATGGAGGTGGCCCGCAGGCTCGAATACCTGACGCCGCACCACGCTTGGTACGCGCCCTTCGCCAAGGAGGTGCACGGCGCGGGCCGGATCCTGGTCGACGGCCTGGCCGGCGGCCCGCTGCTGAAGAACTTCATGGTCAGCGGGGCCGCGCTGGAGGCCAGGACCCAGGCGGAGCGCTCGGCGGCAGTGCTGGGCTCGTTGTCGCTCGGCGCGCCCTCGCAGCCGTTCCTGTCCAAGGCGGCCGCGGAGTGGATGGAGGAGGCCGTGCGCGAGCAGTTCGCGGCCACCACCTCCATGCTCCACGGCCACCGGGCCGAGCTGCCGCTGTCAGTGCTGCACACCAGGACCGTGCGCGGCATCGCGCGCTCCGCGGTCAATCTGGTCGGCCCCGAGGCGTCGTTCGCGGCGCCGTTCATCCATCCGGACTTCTTCGACGCCGCGCTGTCGGTCGGGGTGGCGCGCAAGGACAAGGGCCGGTTCTACCGTGAGGTGCTGCACGCGGCCCATCCGCGGGTGGCCGCGCTGCCGTCCACGAACGTCGTCAAGCAGCCGCTCCAGCGGGTGCCGTTGCGGTCCACCGCGGCGCCTGCCCGAAATTATGCGCACGGCATGCTCGAGACTGTGGGCAACCGGGTTCCCGAGCTGGTGTCGGAGGAGCTGCACGAGCTGATCGCGGGTGGCCCCGACGCGCTGACCAGGTTCAACGGCTGGAATGACCGCTTCTGGGTGCGGGGATTGGTACTCTTCGGACTCTGGCTGAGCGACTTCGAGAACGACCTCACAGATCTGACGACACCGTTCTGAATGAACCGTGGGTAACAGGGCGATTACGTACGGATCTCGCGGGTATTAAACGTTGCACAGCAGAAGCGGGTTCCGGAAAGCCAACGGGCTGGTAGTGTTCGGCCCGTAAGCGCCGCACAAACGGGGCACCGGATCACAAATCCGGTCCCGTTCTAGGGCATGGAGTTCGCAGGGATGACGACTCCAGGCGGCGCGGTCACCAGATAAGAACGCCGGGGCAACCGGTGACTTCGTCCTGCCCACATCTCTTCCTGTGAGCGACATATGATCAACGCATCCCCAATGCCGGAGCCGATCTCTGAGGCGTTCGTCTCGGAAGACCCGGCCTGGTACAAGCGGGCGGTGTTCTACGAGGTTCTCGTCCGGGGGTTCAAGGACTCCAACGGCGACGGCACCGGCGATTTGCGCGGGCTGATCGAGAAACTCGGCTACCTGGAGTGGCTGGGTGTCGACTGCCTGTGGTTGCTGCCGCTGTACGAGTCGCCGCTACGCGACGGCGGCTACGACATCTCGGACTACATGAAGATCCTTCCGGACTTCGGGGATCTTGGGGATTTCGTCCAGCTGATCGAGAAAGCCCACGAGCGCGGCCTGCGGATCATCACCGACCTCGTGATGAACCACACCAGTGACAGACATCCCTGGTTCCAGGCGTCCCGGCACGACCCCGAGGGGCCGTACGGCGACTTCTACGTGTGGTCGGACCACCCCGGCGGCTATCCCGACGCACCGATCATCTTCATCGGCGCCGAGGAGTCCAACTGGACCTACGACCCGGTGCGCAAGCAGTACTACTGGCACCGTTTCTTCCACCACCAGCCGGACCTGAACTACGACAATCCGGCGGTGCAGGAGGCCATGCTGGAGGTGCTGCGGTTCTGGCTGGACCTGGGCATCGACGGGTTCCGGCTGGACGCGGTCCCCTACCTGTTCGAGCGGGAGGGCACCGCGTGCTCCGGCCTGCCGGAGACGCACTCCTACCTGAAGAAGATCCGCGCCGAGGTGGACCGGCTCTACCCGGACCGGGTGCTGCTGGCCGAGGCCAATGGCTGGCCTGAGGACGTCGTGGAGTATTTCGGCGACCCCACCACGGGTGGCGACGAATGCCACATGGCCTTCCACTTCCCGCTCATGCCGCGCATCTACATGGCGGTCAAGAAGGAGACCCGCGAGCCGATCTCCGAGATCATGTCGCGGACGCCGAAGCTGCCGGAGCACGCCCAGTGGGGCATCTTCCTGCGCAACCACGACGAGCTCACGCTCGAGACGGTGACCGAGGAAGAGCGCGACTACATGCACAACGAGTACGCCAAGGACCCGCGCATGCGGGCCTACCTGGGCATCCGCCGGCGCCTGGCCCCGCTGCTGGACAACGACAGGGACCGGATCGAGCTGTTCACCGCGCTGCTGCTGTCGCTGCCGGGCTCGCCGATCATCTACTACGGCGACGAGATCGGCATGGGCGACAACATCTGGCTGGAGGACCGGGACGCGGTCCGCACGCCGATGCAGTGGAGCCCCGACCGCAACGCGGGCTTCTCCACGGCCGACCCCGGGCGGCTCTACCTGCCGGCCGTCATGGACCCGATCTACGGCTACCAGGCGGTCAACGTGGAGGCCCAGCAGCGGCACGAGGGCTCGTTGCTCCAGTTCACCCGCAAGATGCTGGAGATCCGGCGCAGGCACTCGGTGTTCGGGGTCGGGGCGTACACGGAAATGTGGTCGTCGAACCCGTCCGTGCTCACGTACGTCCGCGAGGACCGCGACGACGTGATGTTGTGCGTGAACAACCTGTCGAAGTTCCCGCAGCCGGTGGAGCTGGACCTGCGCAGGTTCGAGGGCTTGATTCCGGTGGAGGCGCGCGGCGGGGTGCCGTTCCCGCCGATCGGCGAGCTGCCCTACCTGCTGACGCTGCCCGGCCACGGCTTCTACTGGTTCGCGCTCAAGCGCGCGGAGGCCGTCATGGGGGCCGTCGCCCCGTCCGTCAGCGCGAGGTGACCGGCACCTGGGCACAGGCCACGCGGCGCGCAGGAATGAGCACGACCGCGAGGGCCGTGCCCACGGCCGCCACGACGGCGACAGCCAGTGTCAGCGCCGACGGCGCGCGGCCGATGCCCGCTCCCACGCCGCTGGTATGGCCCTGCAGGTCGATCAGCCCCTTCACCACGGACATGCCCGCCGCGGCGCCCGCGCCGACGCCGAGCACGACCAGCAGGCCCGTGCCCATCACCAGCGTGGCCATGACCTGACGCGGCGTCAGGCCCATGGCCTTCAGCACGGCCAGGTCGAAGGCGTGGTCGCGCAGGCCGAGGGCGCTGGCGGTGAGCAGGTTGGCCAGGCCGATCAAGGTCAGCACGGCGATCAGCGCCACGATCACCACCCTGATGATCGACAGCCGGTCGGCCGGGTTGACCGCGGCCTGCACGTCCAGGCTCTCGGCCGACTCGGCCAGCAACCTGCCGCGCACCTCGCCCTGGTCGGCGCCGGGCTTCAGGGCGAGCGCGTAGAACTCGGGCGGCACCGCGTCCTTGGCCGCCAGGCTGTCGAGCCCCACCGAGAGCACCTCACCGTCCAGGTCGGGCTCGACGGTCCTGCCGACGATCCTGACGATCAGCGGCGTGCCGCCCACGGTCAGCCGCACCCGGTCGCCGATCTTGACACCGAGCAGGTCGAGCAGCCCCTGTCCGGCCACGGCCTCCCCCTGGCGGCCGTACATGCGGCCTTCGACCACGGGGAACGGGTAGGGCGTCGTGGAGCTGCCGATGGCCCGCACTCTGACCGAGCGGGCCTCGCCCGGCGCCAGGGCGTTGACGTCGGTGCCCGGGTAGACCGCGGCCACGTCCCTGTCCTGCTCGGCGATGCGCTTGGCGTCGGCCGGCTCCAGCTTGCCCGCCCTGACGTACAGAGAGGCGTGCTGGCCCACCTGCTCGGGATGGTCGGCGAAGTCGTCCAACGTGGCCCACACGCCCAGTCCGATCGTGGTCATCATCATCGGCACGGCCAGCCCGAACGCCGTCAGGAAGGCCGGCGTCCGCCGGGTGAAGGCGTCCCTGGTGCCGAGGACGAGGGCGGGCGGCAGGCGTACGAGGAGGGCGAGCCTGGCCAGCCGGGACAAGTGGCCCCGCGGCGGCGCGGCCGGCGCGGCGGGGATCGGCGGCGTGCGCCCGCCGCGCCAGGCGGGCAGGCCCACGGCGGCCAGCACCACCAGCGCCGTGCCACCGACGATGGCCAGCACGGGCACCGGCGCCACCGAGGTCGCGCCCAGGACCAGCGCCATCACGCCCCAGCCTGCGACCGCGCCGAGCGCGACGCCGAGCAGGCCGAGCGCGCCGTGCTCGACCAGCAGCAGCAGCGCGACCTGCCCCCTGGTGAAGCCCATGGACTTGAGTGTGGCCAGGTCGCGCAACTGGCCGAGCACCCGGCCGCCGGCCGCGTTGGCCAGCGCGAGCGCGGCCGCGACCAGCCCGACCACGCCGAACAGCGCCAGCAGCGTGCCGAGCAGCCGGTTGTCCAGCTCCATGGCGGCTCTGACCTCGCGCCAGGTGTAGACCCGCTGCAGCTCGTCCTCCAGCATGACGACCACCCGCTGGGAGACGACCTGGGTGGCGTCGGGGTCGGCCAGGCGCAGCCCGGTCACCCACTCACTGCGGCCGAGCATGGGCTCGACCCTGTCGAGCATGGCGGGCAGCACGTAGGCCAGACCGGGCGTCCACTGCGGGTAGAAGCCCTGCTCGGCGGAGTCGGCGATGCCACGGACGTAGAGGGTGTGGCGCTCGCCGCTGAGCGCGATGACCGTGAAGGGCGCGCCGACCCTGAGCCGCAGCGCGGTCGCGAACGACCGCTCGACGACCACGCCGTCGGGCTGCGCGGCGTCCAGCCACTTGCCCTCGGCCACCAGCGGGTGCGCCACCTGCGGCGGCGTGGCGGGCATCGCGCGCAGCGCGGCCGGCTCCTTCTTGCCGTCCTGCGCCACGGTCACCGGCGCCGACCGGTACGGGCCCGCGGTCTGCGAGACACCGTCGATGCCGTGCAGCGCCACCTGCGGGCTGTCCTTGGTGTAGAGCCAGACGTGGGCCCCGTCGGTCTGGGCGAACAGGCTCCGCCACGGGTTCGTGCCGTCCTCGAGCAGGGTCGCCGCGGTGATCAGCGCGGCCACGATCCCGGCCACGGCCAGCACGGTCAGCACCGCCTGGCCCTTCCTGGCCCGCAGGTCGGCCCTGATCCACCGGCTCCCCGCCAGCGAGGCGCTCATGACGCGCTCCGCCCGCCACGCGCCGGTCCGGGTGCGCGCAGGGAAGGGACGGGTGCCAAGGCGGCGGGGCGGGGTGGGCTCATCGGAGGTCGATCACCTCGCCGGCCGTGCCGGTGCGCCTGCGGGCGATGCGGCCGTCGTCGACGATCTCCCCGTCGAACAGCGAAACCAGCCGGTCGGCCAGGCTCGCCACGCGGGCGTCATGGGTGACCATGACGATCGTCTGGCCCTCTTTGTGCACCGCGCCGAGCAGACGCAGCACGTCGCGCGTGTTGCGGCTGTCGAGGTTGCCGGTCGGCTCGTCGGCCAGCAGCAGGCTGGGCTGGTTGGCCAGCGCCCTGGCCAGCGCCACCCGCTGCTGCTCGCCGCCGGACAGCTGGGCGGGCGCGGCGTCGGCGCGGTCGGTGAGGTTGAGCGCGGCGAGCAGGCTCTCCCTGCGCTCGCGGGCGACCTTCGGCGAGGCCCCAGCCAGCAGCGCGGGCAGCTCGACGTTGTCGCCCACGGTCATGTTGGCGACGAGGTTGAAGAACTGGAAGACGAACCCGATCTTCTTGCGCCGCAGCAACGCCCAGGCGCTCTCCGAGAGCGTGTCGGCGCGCTTGCCGTCGAGCCAGATCTCGCCGCTGGTCCTGGTGTCGAGCCCGCCCAGCATGTGGACGAGCGTGGACTTGCCCGACCCGGACGGCCCCATGATCGCGACGAACTCGCCCGGCTCCACCTGCAGGTCCACCCCGCGCACGGCAGGCACGGGCACCGCGCCGTCCTGGTAGATCTTGACCAGATTGACCGCTTTCAAGACCGAGCTCATGCCAGATCCTCCTGGCACCGCTCCAGCCAGTCAAGGTCGGCCTGCAGGTGCAGCATGGCCCCCTCGATGAGCAGCAGGGCCACTCGGTCCGTCGGCGCCGTGCGGGACAGCAGATCGTTGAGGTCACTCATGAGGCCCAGATAGTGGCGGCGCTGCCGGTTGATCAGCGCCATCCGGTCGGCGATGCCGGTGAGCGGGGCGAGCACGAGCTTCATGAAGAACTCGTCACGCACCCTGGGCCCCTCGGTGGGCTCGTCCACCCAGGTGGTGAGCAGGTCGCGGCCCTTGGCGGTCAGGTAGTAGACCTTCTTGTTGGGCCGGTTGGACTGCTCCACGTCCACGGCCCTGACCAGACCGTCCTTCTCCAGCCGGCCGAGCGTCACGTAGATCTGCCCGATGTTCGGCGATGGGTAGGCACTGCCGAAGGTCTGCTCAAGGGCCTGCTTGAGCTCATATCCGTGGGCCGGCTCTTTGGCCAGGAGCGCGAGCAGGTGAAGCCGCACGCCTCACCTCCCGCTGTGTTACGAATGCGTTACGCGGTTATCCGTTGACCTTCACATTACAGGTGTGCATAACATGAATGCATCTACCTAACACGTATGTAACCACTCTGAACACGGAGGAAACAGAGTGCAGCGCTCGCTTTCGCTCATGCTGGCCGTGCTCCTGACGGCCGGCGGCTGCGCGACGGCGGGCGAGGAGGGCGGCGGCGAGACGGATACGGGCGGAACCGGCCCCATCACGTTCGCCACCGGCCGCGACACCACGGCTTACCTGCAACCCCTGCTGGATCGCTGGAACCAGGCCCACCCGGCCGAGAAGGTGACGCTGCTGGAGCTGCCCGAGGCCGCCGACGAGCAACGGGCTCAGATGGTGGCCAACCTCCAGGCCCAGAGCAACCGCTACGACGTGCTGGGGCTCGACGTGGTGTGGACTGCCGAGTTCGCGGAGAACGGCTGGATCATCCCCCTGGAGCGCGGGTTGTTCCCGCTCGACAGGTTCCTGCCGCCGGTCGTGGAGACGGCGATCTACAAGGACAAGCTCTGGGCCGTCCCGTACACCAGCAACGCGGGACTGCTCTACTACCGAACCGACCTGGTCAAGAAGCCGCCACGGACGTGGGTGGAGCTCCGCGACCAGTCACGAGAAATTAGAAAAAAGCACGACATCGAAGGCTACGCCGGGCAGTTCCTGGCCTACGAGGGGCTGACCGTGAACTTCTCCGAGGCCGTGCAGTCAGCCGGCGGGCAGATTCTCAGCCGCGACGGCACAGAGGTGACTTTCGACGCGGCCAAGGGGGAGATCGCGCTGGACTTCCTGCTCCAGGGCCTGCGCGAAGGATGGATACCCAAGGCGTCGCTGAACTACAAGGAAGAGGAGTCGCGCCTGGCCTTCCAGGAGGGCGAGCTGGCCTTCGCCCGCAACTGGCCACACGCCTACGGCCCCGCCAAGGCGAAGCTGGGCGACAAGCTGGGCGTGACCCGGCTGCCCGGGCTCAACGGCCCAGGCTCCAGCACGCTGGGCGGCGCCAACCTGGCCATCAGCGCCTTCTCCAAGCACCAGCAGACCGCCCAGGAGTTCATCCGCTACTTCACGAGCCTGGAGAACGAGCGCCGCGTCCTCACCGAGGGGTCCTTCCCTCCCGTGTGGACCGAGCTCTACGACGATCCCGGCCTGATCAAACGCTTCCCGTACTTGCCGGTGCTCAAGGAGAGCATCCTCGCCGCCAAGGCACGTCCGGTCAGCGCCAACTACAACCAGTTGAGCCTGGTGATCGCGAGCTCGGTCGCCAAGGCCCTCAGCACCCCCACCCCCGAGTCCGCCGACGACGTCGCGGTCTCCATAAAGTCCGAACTCGAAGAGATCATCAGAACCCAGTGAGGCAGCCATGCGAAAAGCCAGAGCAGCAGCGATCCTGGCCGGGCTCGCGCTAGCCGTCGCCGCCTGCGGCAACGCGCCGACGACGACTCAGCCCACCGCAACGGGGTCCGCGCCAGCGACCGCCGGTGCCAAGACTCTTCAGGGCGTGAAGCTCGAGGTCGCCGCCAAGTGGACCGGCGCCGAGCAGAAGAACTTCGAGCAGGTGCTCAAGGCGTTCTCCGACAAGACAGGCGCCGAGGTCACCTACGCCTCCACCGGCGAGGACACCGGCGCCTTCCTCGGCCCGCGCATCCAGGCCGGCAGCCCGCCGGACGTGGCCATCCTGCCGCAGCCGGGTCTGGTGCAGCAGTACGTCGACCAGAAGGCGCTCAAGCCGCTCACCGACGCGGTCACCACCGAGATCGACACCAACTACACGCCGTACTGGAAGGAGCTCGGCTCGGTCGGCGGCCAGGTCTACGGCGTGCTGATCAAGGCCGCCCACAAGTCGCTGGTCTGGTACCGGTCGCAGGCGTTCGACGACGCCGGCGTGCAACCGGCGACGACCTGGGACGAGCTCGTCAAGAACTCTCAGGCCATCGCCGACTCCGGCACGCCGCCGTTCTCACTGTGCGGCGCCTCCGGCTGGACGCTGACCGACCTCTTCGAGAACGTCTACCTGTCCACCGCGGGCCCGGAGAACTACGACAAGCTCTCCAAGCACGAGATCCCGTGGACCGACCCGACTGTGACGACCGCGCTGGAGAAGATCCAGCAGATCGTCGGCAAGCAGGAGTTCCTGGTCGACGGCACCTCCGGCACGATGCAGACCGACTTCCCCACCTGCGTGAGCAAGGTCTACAGCAACAAGAAGGCCGCCATGGTGATCGAGGCCGACTTCGTGGCCGTCGAGGCGGTTCAGTCGGGCGCCAAGGTCGGCGACGAGGCGAAGTACTTCCCGTTCCCGAAGGCCGGTGACACCGCTCCGGTCGTGCTCGGCGGCGACGTCGCGGTGGCGATGAAGGACTCGCCCGGCGCCATGGCGCTGCTGCAGTTCCTGGCCTCCAAGGAGGGCGGCGAGATTTGGGCCAAGCTCCCCGGGTACCTGTCGCCCAACAAGAACGTCTCTCCGGACAACTACCCGGACGAGCTGACCAAGCAGCTCGGGCAGACCATCGTCTCGGCCGGCGACGCCGTTCGCTACGACATGTCCGACCTGGCACCCAGCGCGTTCGGCGGCACCGACGGCAAGGGCGAGTGGAAGGTCCTGCAGGACTTCGTCCGCAAGCCGACCGACATCAAGGGCGCCCAGGAAGCGCTCGAAGCCGAGGCCAAGAAGGCCTGGAAGTAAAGAGGTAAGGCCGTGACCGAACGGTTGAACGGCCCGAAGGCCCCGCCCGCGGAAACCGCGGGCGGGACCGCCACCGGACCGGCTGAAACCCCCCAAACGAAACAACGCCTCGGCCCCTCGCCGACGGTCGCGATCGCCTTCCTCCTCCCGGCAGCGCTGCTGCTGGGAATCTGGGTGGTCTACCCGATCGTCTACTCGCTCTTCCGCAGCCTGTTCGACGCGAACGGCACCGGATTCGTCGGACTGGGCAACTACACGACGATCTTCACCGACTCCGCCACGCTCACCACGATCCGCAACAACCTCATCTGGGTGGTCATCGCCCCGATCGTGGTCACCACGCTCGGCCTGATCTTCGCGGTGCTGACCGAGCGCATCAAGTGGGCGACGGCGTTCAAGCTGATCGTGTTCATGCCGATGGCGGTCTCGCTGATGGCCGCCGGCGTGATCTTCCGCCTGGTGTACGAGGAGAACCCGGACAAGGGCCTGGCCAACGCGGTGCTGACGACCGTGCACGACACGTTCTCCTCCTCGCAGGGCTACCCGGAGGCCCGTCCGCGGGAAGGCGACCAGTCCCAGGTCGCCGACCAGAACGGCGCGGTCGTCACCAAGCAGCCGGCACAGGCCGGCCAACCGGTGCTGATCCCGATCGTGGGCGTCAACCCGCAACTCGTCCCGTCCGGCGCGCAGCCGGCCAAGGCCCCCGCGGCAGGCGGCGGACTGTCGGGGACCGTCTGGCTCGATTTCACGCGGGGCGGCGGCGGCCAGAGCGGCGCGGTGGACCCCACCGAGAGAGGGCTGCCCGGCATGACCGTCGAGGCGGTCCAGAACGGCCAGGTCGCCGCTACCGCGACGACCGCCGACGACGGCTCCTTCCGCTTCGACGGCCTGCCCGCGGGCTCCTACACCGTGCGGCTGCCGCAGTCGAATTTCGAGGCCTCCTACGGCGGGCTGACCTGGCTCGGCCCGGCGCTGATCACCCCGGCGATCATCGGCGCGTTCGTGTGGGTGTGGGCCGGGTTCGCCATGGTCCTGCTCGCCGCCGGGCTGGCGGCGATCCCGAGGGACGCGCTGGAAGCGGCCCGCATCGACGGCGCCACGGAGTGGCAGGTGTTCCGCAAGATCACCGTGCCGCTGCTGTCGCCGGTGCTCCTCGTCGTCTTCGTGACGATGATCATCAATACCCTGAAGGTGTTCGACCTGGTGTTCATCATCGCGCCGGCCTCGGTCCAGCCGCAGGCGAACGTGGTCGCGCTGGAGATGTGGCGCGTGTCGTTCGGCGGCGGGAACAACCAGGGGCTGGGCAGCGCGCTCGCCATCCTCCTGCTGATTCTGGTCCTCCCCTTCATGATCATGAACATCCGCCGGTTCAGGAGGGAGAACACATGACAACGGCGACCGCCACCGCGCCGCAGGGGCTGGAGACGGGCGCGCCGCGCAGGGGTGTGCTGGGCAAGATCGTGGACCGTCTCGGCAGCGGCACCGTCCAGATCATCATGGTGCTGCTGGGCCTGTTCTGGCTGGTGCCGACGCTGGGCCTGCTGGTCGTCTCCATGCGCACCACGCAGGTCAACAATGCCGAGGGCTGGTGGACGGTCTTCACCAAGCCGGCCGAGCTGACCATCCAGAACTACCAGAACCTGCTGGGCAGCGGCTTCACGGCGTCCTTCTGGAACACCGTGCTGATCACGGTGCCGACCACGGTCCTGGTGATCGGCATCGCGGCGATGGCCGGATACGCGTTCGCGTGGATGGACTTCCCCGGGCGGGACGCGGCGTTCCTCGTCGTGGTCGGCCTGCTCATCGTGCCCATCCAGATCGCGCTGATCCCCGTCGCCTCGCTCTACGGAAACGCCGGCATCTTCGGCTCGATCCCGGGGGTGGTGCTGTTCCACGTGGCGTTCGGGCTCCCGTTCGCGATCTTCCTGCTGCGCAACTTCTTCGTCGGCATCCCGGCCTCGCTGCTGGAGGCGGCGCGCATGGACGGGGCCTCGGAGTGGAAGATCTTCGCCTCGGTGGTGTTCCCGCTGGGCAAGCCGGCGATCGCCTCGCTGGGCATCTTCCAGTTCCTGTGGGTGTGGAACGACATGCTCATCGCGCTGGTCTTCGCCAACACCGACAACCAGCCGATGACCAAGTATCTGCAGTCTCAGATGCGGCAGTTCGGGTCGAACGTTGACATCCTCTCGTCCGGCGCGTTCCTGTCGCTGATCATCCCGCTGATCATGTTCTTCGCGTTCCAGCGGTACTTCGTCCAGGGCATGATGGCCGGCTCGGTGAAGTGACGGCTTGCGGGCGCCTGCACAAGCGGGCGCCCGTAACGTCCGTTTTCGTCGTTCCGATGCATCGTCATGAAGCGTCTTCTCGCTCTCACCGCAGCAGCCTTCATCTCCCTTCCCCTCTCCCCCGCCCTCGCACACGACGGCGCACCCGGCGCGCCGGGTGCGGGTGACCCGTACTTCCCCGACCAGGGGAACGGCGGCTACGACGCCGGCCATTACGACCTCTCGCTGGACTATGACCCGTCGTCCGGACGCCTCATCGGCGTGGCCGGGATCACCGCCCGGGCCACGCAGGCGCTGAGCCGTTTCAATCTGGATCTCGTCAGCACTCTGGCGGTGCGGTCGGTGACGGTGGACGGCCGGCCCGCCGCCTTCACGCAGAGCGGCTCCGAGCTGGTGGTCACGCCGGCCAGGAGCCTCCCTTCAGGCCGCGGCTTCTCCGTCGTCGTCCGGTACGACGGCAAGGCCACGCACGTCGTCGACCCCGACGGCTCGCTGGACGGGTGGATCAAGACGAGCGACGGCGTCTTCAACGCCAACGAGCCCCAGGGCGCCATGACCTGGTACCCAGGCAACCACCACATGACCGACAAGGCGACCTATCGGTTCACGGTGACCGTGCCGAGCACCCGGGTGGCGGTGGCCAACGGGGACCTGGTGGCGAAGTGGTCGAAGAGCGAGCGCACCACGTCCGTGTGGGACTCCCGTGAGCCGATGGCCAGCTACCTGGCCACGGTGTCGATCGGCAAGTTCGAGTTCGCCGACACCAGGATCGGCGGTTACCGCGTCACCACCGCCGTGGACCCCAAGCTGGCCGGCGACGCGAAGGGCTTCCCCGAGCGGCACCCGCCGGTGCTCGACTACTTCAGCTCGATCTTCGGCCCGTACCCGTTCTCCTCGACCGGCGGGATCGTCGACCATGCCCCTGAGGTCGGCTACGCGCTGGAGACCCAGACGCGGCCCATCTACCCGCGGGTCCCCAGCGAGTCGCTGCTCGCGCACGAGCTGGCGCACCAGTGGTTCGGCAACTCCGTGACGCCGACGTTGTGGCGTGACATCTGGCTCAACGAGGGCTTCGCCACCTACGCGGAGTGGCTCTGGGCGGACAAGCTCGGCACCCGTACCGTGCAGGCCTCGTTCGACGCGGCCTACGCGACGGCGGCCGAGGACGAGTTCTGGCAGAGCCCGCCCGCCGACCCGGGCGGCCCGGAGAACCTCTTCCACGACCCCGTCTACGACCGCGGCGCGATGACGCTGCACATGCTGCGGCGCGAGGTCGGTGACGCGGCGTTCTTCGCGATCCTGCGCGCGTGGGCGAGCGACTACAAGTACGGCAACGCCGACACGGCCGCCTTCATCGCCCTGTCCGAGCGGGTGTCCGGCAAGCAGCTCGACGCTCTCTTCGAGGCCTGGCTCTTCAAACCCGGCAAGCCGGCGCTGTGATCATTCTGGTACGGCTTGAGAGCGACGTTTCGGCCTCAAGCCGTACCAGACCTAGATAAGCTCATCGCCCATGGCCGGTCGTCCACTGAACGAAGTCGTCGAAGCCGGATGGGCCACAGCGCTTGAGCCCGTCGCCGAGCAGATCTCCCTGATGGGCGAGTTCCTCCGCAAGGAGATCGCCGAGGGCAGGCAATACCTCCCCGCGGGGACCAACGTCCTGCGCGCGTTCAACCAGCCCTTCGACGAGGTCAAGGTGCTGATCGTGGGCCAGGACCCCTACCCGACGCCCGGCCACCCGGTCGGGCTGTCGTTCTCGGTGGCTGCGGACGTCCGGCCGCTGCCGGGCAGCCTGGTCAACATCTACAAGGAGATGGAGACCGACCTCGGCCTGCCGCGTCCCGCCAACGGCGACCTGACGCCGTGGGCGGAGCAGGGCGTGCTGCTGCTCAACAGGGTGCTCACCGTGATGCCCGGCAAGCCGGCCTCGCACCGGGGCAAGGGCTGGGAGCAGGTCACCGAGCAGGCCATCCGCGCGCTGGTGGCGCGGGCCAAGCCGATGGTGGCGATCCTGTGGGGCCGCGACGCGCGTAACCTCGCGCCGATGCTCGGCGACGTGCCGCGCATCGAGTCCGCCCATCCCTCCCCGTTGTCGGCGCGCAGCGGCTTCTTCGGCTCGCGGCCGTTCAGCCGGGCCAATGAGCTGCTCGCCCAGCAGGGCGCGGCGCCTGTGGAGTGGAAGCTGCCCTAGCTCAGCGGCTGAGTACGCGCCGCAGGACCCGCTCCAGCGTGGCGAGCGGGTCGAGGTCGGCGTCCGGGGAGCGCCAGGCCACATATCCGTCCGGCCGGACCAGGACGGCGCCGCCCCCGCTGACGCCGTACCTCTCCCGCCAGCAGCCCTCCGCGTCCTTCAGCTCGTCGCCGATCAGCAGCCGCGTGAGCTGCACCCCCAATCGCTCCTTGATCAGGCGTCCGGCGTCGATCCACGCCTGACCCCCTTCTTTGTCGGCCAGCAGGACGAAGCCGGAGCCGAACAGGTCGATGGTGGAGATGGGCTGGCCCTCCCAGTCGAGCACCACATGCGGGGCGCGGCTGCCTGGACGCCCATGCGGCACGCGGGGATCCTCCAGGATCGAGCCGTCGTCGCCGGGTTCGTCCAGAATCGCCGTGGAGTGGTAGCGGTATCCGATGAGGGCGCCGACCGGGTCCTCCAGGGGCTCGGGGTAGCCGACACGGGCCGCGGGAGGCATGCGTACGCCGAGGTTGGCGAGCTGGGCATCGGCCGTCAGCGTGCCGATGGGACGGCGCTCGGCGTCGTAGGTGTCGAGGAACCCGGGTCCGGCCTGCCCGGAGAGCACCAGCCAGAGCCGCCAGGCGATGTCGCAGCCGTCCTGGAGCGCCGTGCTGCCGCCCTGCCCGCCGGTGGGGGGCATGGTGTGGGCCGCGTCCCCGGCGAAGAACACCCGCCCGGCCCGGTAGGTGTCGGCCAGCACGTGCGCCATGGCGAAGGTCGTCTTGTCCAGGATGCGCACGTTCAGGTCGGGCCGGTCGGCGGCGATGCGGATCAGCTCGACGCAGCGCTCGTCGGGGAAGTCGGCCTCGCTCTCACCTTCCGCGAGGTTGACGCCGAGCACGTGCGCGCCCACGCCGGTGCCGGTCAGGATCACTCCGGTGAAGACCTCGTTCCGCAGGTACCACAAGGTGACCTCGCGGTCGCGGACCAGGCCGGACAGGTCGGCGTCGAACATGATCGAGCACGTCCGGCCCAGCTCCCCCTTGCCGGAGGCCGGCACGCCCAGGAGCCGGCGGAGCGGGCTCCGGTAGCCGTCGGCGGCCACGACGTAGTCGGCCCGCACCAGGCGCTCCTCACCGGCGGTGCGGATCAGCGCCGTCACCCCGGCCGCGTCCTGCTCCAGCGAACGCAACTCGGTGGAGAAACGCAGGTCGGCGCCGAGCTCCTCGGCCCTGTGGCGGAGCACGCGCTCGACCTCGGCCTGGGGCGCGCCGACCATCGCGGCCGGGGTGATGCCGGCCAGGAAGGCCAGCTCCTCACGCTCGTCGCTCATGATCATGTGCGGGTCCGGGTCTGCCAGGCTCTTGCCGATCGCGATGCGCATGTTGTCGCCGATGCCGGCCCAGATGTCGCTCAGGGCTTCTTCAACGCCGGGCACGGGGCGCAGCAGCTCGACGGCTCGCGGGCCGACGCCGAACGCCTTGGGCTGGACCGATGTGCTCGGGTGCCGTTCGACCAGCATGACCGGCACGTCGCGCCAGGCCAGGAGCAGCGCCGCGCTCAGCCCCGCATACCCGCCGCCGATCACGAGGACCGGCACTCGCTCATGCTCCATTGCTCTCCCCCTTCGGGAACGCGTACTATCGCGTTTGGCGGTCGAGCACACGATATGTCGCGTCGATGGAGAGAGTCAAGATATATCTCGACTTGGCTGAGGGGTCTTCCCCGGTGTGGTTGGCAGCAGGACTACTCCGAGAGGTGGCGTTCCAAGGACTCGACCTTGGAGGTCATGCCGTCCGTGATCCCCTGCCGCACGTCGGCCTTGAGCACCAGGCTCACCCGGGGAGCGACCTCCGCCACCGCCTCCACGGCCCGCTTGACCACGTCCATGACCTCGTCCCACTCACCCTCGATCGTGGTGAACATCGCGTCCGTCCGATTGGGCAGGCCGCTGGAGCGGACCACCTTGACGGCGCGGGCAACGGGCTCGGCGACACCCTCGCCGACGCCCAGCGGGGTGATGGAGAATGCGACGATCACGGTGTGCCCCTTGCGGCTATGGGTGCGGCTGGAAGGTCTCGATCTTAGCGAGCGACATGCGAAAAGCCACGACGCCTCCTAACGCCGTGGCCACCGCTGTGTCGGTCACACGTGGTCGTGCTCTTCTTCTTCCTCGCTGGGTCCCTCCGACGGCTCCACGCCGAGCACGGCCTCGCGGGGCTCGATCTCGGCGATATGGTCGACCAGCGCCAGCACGTGGTCCGGCTCGATCAGCCACTGCAATGCCGAGGCGCCGGTGTCGTCGGCGTTGACGAGCTCGGCCTGCTCCGTACGCTCCTCCTCGGTGAGGTCCGCGTCGGGGTGCCGGATCTCGGCCAGCGCCGCCGCCTGCAGTGCGTCGATGTCGAGCACCTCGACGGTCAGCTCGACCGTGAGGCGCAGGAACTTCGGTTCATCACTCATGGCGACGATCGTAGTCGTGTCGCCGTGGCCAGAAGCGCTCAGGACGACCACGCGTGGCGGGCCAGGAACCCGCGCTCGCCGGTGGCGTACTCCTGGAACGCCTGCCGCACCTCCTCCAGCTCAGGCACCGTCGTGCGGATGAGCGTGCCCTCTTTGTACTCCAGCTCGTAGCCCGGGGAGACCTGCAGGAAGTGGCGGCCGAAGTTCACCAGGGCCACGAACGGGTTCTGCGGGGACAACGTGGCCAGCACGTCGTGCACCAGGCCGAGGTCGGGATCGTGCACGATCATCCCGTCCCCGGTGTGCAGTTGCATGCCGTCGTAGACGCCCAGCGGCGCCACGTTGTGCACGAGGTCGCGTTGCGGGTCGTAGCAGACCAGGCCGTGCGCCCGCGCGATCGTGAACACCTGCGCGGACGTCTCGTCCATCGTGTCCAGATCCATCGTCACCAGCACGTGCCCCGGATAGACCGTGACCTCGCCGGGCAGCTCCTTGGCGACCTCGGGCACGTCCCCGGTCACCGGCTCGGTCCGCTTGACCGCCAGATAGGCGGCGCGGGCCTGGTCCCTGCTGATCGGCACCGGCTCGTCCCAGACCATCAACTCAACGCTCATCGGTCCATCTTCTCCGACCCGCATCGCGACCGTGCGCCGCAGGGGCCGGTCAGCAGGTGACTACCTGGGTTTTTCCGACTCTGGCACGAGTTCGGAGGTGCAGTGGGCGCAGCGCCGGGCCTCGGCGGGGATGTCGCTGAGGCACTCGGGGCACTGCTTGGTCGTGGCCGCCTTGTCGCGGTCGAACAGTCTGATCAGCTTGGTCATCGGGGCCACGATCAGCCAGTAGACGATGGCCGAGATGAGCAGGAAGCTGATCAGGTGGTTGAGGAAGTCACCATACATGAACCGGCTGCCGTTGATCGTGAAGGAGTAGTCGGCGAAGTTCGGCTGCCTGCCGCCGGAGACCGCGCCGATCAGCGGGGTGACCAGGTCGGTGACGAGCGCTTGCACCAGACCGCTGAAGGTGGCGCCGACGATCACGGCCACCGCCAGCTCCACGATGTTGCCGCGAAGTAAGAACTGCTTGAAACCGCTCATGACGCGCCACGTTGCCGGGAACCGGCCTCGCAAACTCCTGCCACGACGGCAGGACCGGCTCACCCTCGCTCAGCTGGAGTAACGACCTGGCGAGCGTGGGAAGGAAGAAGGAGGTTCGGCAATGCCCGGGTTGTCCGGCTGAGCGGGGGGACAGAACATGGGGAGAGACCGCAAGGGAGCCTCGATGATCGAGATCTGGCCGGGAGACCCCTATCCGCTCGGAGCCACCTATGACGGGGCCGGCACCAATTTCTCGCT
Source organism: Nonomuraea sp. 10N515B (assembly GCF_052245915.1). Classification (NCBI taxonomy): domain Bacteria; kingdom Bacillati; phylum Actinomycetota; class Actinomycetes; order Streptosporangiales; family Streptosporangiaceae; genus Nonomuraea; species Nonomuraea sp. 10N515B. Next base: position 91,861 of record NZ_JBQQBQ010000014.1, on the reverse strand, counting down.
CTACACCGAGGTCGCGGACCAGGTCGAGCTGTGCCTGTTCGACGAGGACAACGTGGAGTCGAGGGTGCCGCTCAGTGAGGTGGACGGCTTCATCTGGCATGGCTACCTGCCGGGCATCGGGCCTGGCCAGCGATATGGCTACCGGGTCCACGGGCCGTACGATCCGGCGCGCGGGATGCGGTGCAATCCGGCCAAGGTGCTGCTCGACCCCTACGCCATGGCCATCGAGGGCGGGGTGACCTGGAACGAGGCCGTGTACGGCTACCGCTTCGGCCACCCCGACACGCGCAACGACCTGGACTCGGCCCCGTACGTGCCGCGTTCGGTCGTGATCAACCCGTTCTTCGGCTGGGGCCACGACCGGCCGCCCGCCAGGCCGTACCACGACACCGTGATCTACGAGGCCCACGTGCGCGGGTTGTCGATCAGCCATCCCAAGATTCCCAAGCATCTGCGCGGCACGTACGCGGCCCTGCACCACCCCGAGATCCTCGACCATCTCACCAAGCTGGGCGTGACGGCGCTGGAGCTCATGCCGGTGCACCAGTTCGTCACCGACCACATCCTGGAGCAGCGCGGGCTGTCCAACTACTGGGGTTACAACTCGATCGGATTCTTCGCGCCGCACAACCGCTACTCCAGCCAGGGGCAGCGCGGCGGGCAGGTGCTGGAGTTCAAGGCCATGGTCAGAGGGCTGCACGAGGCGGGCATCGAGGTGATCCTGGACGTCGTCTACAACCACACCGCCGAGGGCAACCATCTGGGGCCGACACTGGGCTTCCGGGGGATCGACAACATCAACTATTACCGGCTGGTCAGCAACGACAAGCGGTACTACGTGGACACCACCGGCACGGGCAACAGCCTGCTCATGCGCTCCCCGCACGTGCTGCAGATGATCATGGACTCGCTGCGGTACTGGGTCATCGAGATGCACGTGGACGGGTTCCGCTTCGACCTGGCCTCGACGCTGGCCAGGGAGCTGCACGAGGTGGACCGGCTGAGCGCGTTCTTCGACCTGGTGCAGCAGGACCCCGTGTTGTCGCAGGTCAAGCTCATCGCCGAGCCGTGGGACGTCGGCCCCGGCGGCTATCAGGTCGGCAACTTCCCGTCCCGGTGGACCGAGTGGAACGGGCGCTACCGCGACACCATCCGCGACCTGTGGCGCGGGCAGGCGGCCACGCTGCCCGAGTTCGGGTCGCGCTTCACCGGCTCGAGCGATCTCTACCAGGACGACAGCCGCCGGCCCGCCGCCTCGATCAACTTCGTCACCTGCCACGACGGCTTCACCCTGCAGGACCTCGTCTCGTACAACAACAAGCACAACGAGGCCAACAAGGAGGGTAACCGCGACGGCACCGACGACAACAGGTCATGGAACTGCGGCGAGGAAGGCCCGGCGGGCATCGCCATCGAATCGCTGCGCGAGCAGCAGAAACGCAACTTCCTCACCACGCTGTTCCTGTCCCAGGGCGTGCCCATGCTCTCCCACGGCGACGAGCTGGGCCGCACGCAGCGGGGCAACAACAACGGCTACTGCCAGAACAACGAGCTGACCTGGGTCGACTGGTCGGACGTGCGGGAAAACTGGCTGCTGCTGGAGTTCACGCAGAGCCTGGCGGCGCTGCGGAAGAAACATCCGGTGTTCCGGCGCAGGAGGTTCTTCTACGGCAAGCCGGTCCGTGGCCAGAACGACATCGCCTGGCTCACCCCCTCCGGTGAGGAGATGACCGACAGCGACTGGACCGTCGGATACGCCAAGTCGCTGGCCGTCTTCCTCAACGGCGAGGCCATCACCGAGCCGGACCGGCGCGGCCGGCCGATCCGGGACGACTCGTTCCTGCTGCTGTTCAACGCCCACTACGACACGATCAAGTTCACGATCCCCGAGGACTATGGCGAGATGTGGCACACGGAGATCGACACCGCCATGCCGATCATGCTCGACGCGCGGATGTGTCGCGGCGGCGAGGCGATCGCGGTGCCCGGCCGCAGCGTACGGGTGCTGCGCCGTGTCTAAGCCGGTTTCCACCTACCGGGTGCAGCTGACCCCGGACTTCGGCTTCGCCCAGGTGGCCGAGATCGCCGGCTACCTGCGCGACCTCGGCGTGAGCCACGTCTACCTGTCGCCGATCCTGCAGTCCACGCCCGAGTCGCGGCACGGCTACGACGTCATCGACCACTCCAGGATCAGGGAGGAGTTCGGCGGGGCGAGCGGGTTCAGGGAGATGGCGCAGCAGCTGGCCGCCCAGGACCTGGGCGTGGTGGTGGACATCGTGCCGAACCACATGAACACGGTGAACGCCCAGTTCTGGTCGGTCTTAAAAAACGGACCGGACTCGCCGTACGCGAAGTGGTTCGACATCGAATGGGTGGACGGGAAGGTGGCGCTGCCGGTCCTCGGGGACGACACGCCGCCTGTGGTCGATGGCGACGTGCTGCGTTACCACGAGCACACCTTCCCCTATCCCGGGCACTACCGGCTGGTCGACTGGCGCGAAGGGCCCGGCTACCGGCGCTTCTTCGACGTGTCGACGCTGATCGGGCTGCGGGTGGAGGACCCGGCCGTGTTGTTCGCCACGCATGAGGTGATCTTCTGGCTGCTCGACGAGGGGCTGGTGGACGGGCTGCGCGTGGATCACCCGGACGGGCTTGCCGACCCGCGCGGCTACCTCGACCGGCTGCGGGCCCGGGCAGGCGAGACCTGGACGGTCGTCGAGAAGATCCTCATCGGCCCCGAGCTGCTGCCCGGCGACTGGGCCTGCGACGGCACCACCGGCTACGACGTGCTCAACCGGGTCAACGGCCTCTTCGTCGACCCGGCGGGCAAAGAGCCGCTCGTCCGGCTCTTCACCGAGCTGACCGGGCAGCCCGCCGAATACCGGCCGGTGATGGCCCAGGCCAAGCGGGAGGTCCTGGAGCTGTTCTTCGGTGCCGAGGTCAACCGGCTGGCCAGGGCCACCGGGTGCGCTCCCGACGCGGTGCGGGAGCTGCTCGCCGCGATGCCGGTCTACCGCGCGTACGTGGTGCCGGGCGAGCCGGCGCCGCCCGAGTCCGTCGAGATCGTCGAGCTGGCCGCCGAGGCCTGCTCCCCCGCCGTGCAACCGCTCGTCCGCCAGGTCCTGTACGGCTCCGCCGAGTCCATCGTGCGCTTCCAGCAGTCGTGCGGCCCGGTCATGGCCAAGGGGGTCGAGGACACGGCGCTCTATCGGTGGTATCCGCTGGCCTGCCTCAACGAGGTCGGCGGAGAGCCGGACGCGTTCGGGGTTTCCGTGGAGGACTTCCACGACTACTGCGCCGAGCTGCGGCCGTACACGATGACCACGCTGTCCACCCACGACACCAAGCGGTCGGAGGACGTGCGGGCCCGGCTGTCGGTGTTGTCGGAGCTACCGGAGGAGTGGGCCGCGGCGGTGGCGCAATGGTCGGCGACCGTGCGGTTCGATCCCCACCTGGACTATCTGGCCTGGCAGAACCTCATGGCGGCCTGGCCCATCTCGGCCGAGCGGTTCACGGACTACCTGCTCAAGGCGGCCCGCGAGGCAAAGACCGCCATTTCCTGGATAAATCCGGATCCGTCCTATGAGCGGGGATTGCGGGAGTTCGCCGAGGCCGCCGTCCGGCTGCCGATCGGGGAGTTCACCGAGCGGATCGAGCCCTTCGCGATGTCCAACTCGCTGGGCGCCAAGCTCGTGCAGCTCATGATGCCCGGGGTGCCCGACGTGTACCAGGGCAACGAGACGACCGACTTCTCACTGGTCGATCCGGACAACCGGCGGCCGGTGACGTACCCGCGCAAGCCCGAGACCTCGTGGGACGCGGCCAAGCTGCTGGTCACGACCCAGGCGCTGCGGCTGCGCCGACGGCTCGGGGGCGCGGCGGCGTACCTGCCGATGCGCGCGGAGGGGGAGGCGGCGGAGCATGTGATCGCCTTCGCCCGCGGGAACGATCATCACCCGCGGGCCGTCGCCGTGGCCACCCGGCTCCCGGTGCGCCTGGCCATGACCGGCTGGGGCGGCACGACGTTGACGTTGCCCGCGGGCACATGGCGGGACCTGCTCACCGGCGGCCTCCACACGGGCCGGATCCCACTCGCTCACCTGCTCGGTCAATACCCCGTCTCACTCCTGGAGAGACATGATCTTTGAGGTCTGGGCGCCGAACGCCACGTCAGTCGAGGTGATCGTCCTGGGCGGCCGGCGCCCGATGTCCCGCGGGGCGGACGGATGGTGGTCGGCCGAGGTGGAGGAGGCCGGGCACGGCGCCAGGTACGCCTTCATGGTGGACGGCGAGGGCCCGTACCCCGATCCGCGGACACGGCGGCAGCCGGACGGCGTCTTCGGGCCGAGCGCCGTGTACGACCACGCCCGCTTCACCTGGTCCGACCACGAATGGAAGGGCCGGGACCTGCGCGGGGCCGTGATCTACGAGCTGCACATCGGGACGTTCACGACCGAGGGGACGTTCCAGGCGGCCGTCGAGCGGCTCGAGCACCTCGTCGAGCTCTGCGTGGACTTCGTGGAGATCATGCCGGTCGCGCCTGTTCCAGGGGGGCGGAACTGGGGGTACGACGGCGTGGACTTGTACGCCGTGAACGAGACCTATGGGGGACCCGACGGGCTCAAGTCGTTCGTGGACGCCTGCCACCGGGCCGGGATCGGCGTGATCCTGGACGTCGTCTACAACCACCTCGGGCCGTCCGGGAACTTCCTGCACCCGTTCGGGCCGTACTTCGCCGGCTTCAAGGGGAGCTACTGGGGCGATGCCGTCAACCTGGACGGGCCCGGCTCCGACGAGGTGCGGCGATACTTCATCGGCAACGCGGTGCAGTGGCTGCGCGACTACCACATCGACGGGCTGCGACTGGACGCCGTGCACGCGCTGCACGACCGGCGCGCCACTCACCTGCTGGCCGAGCTGGCGGTGGAGGTCGACGCACTGGCCTGCGCGCTCGGCCGCCCGCTGACCCTGATCGCCGAGTCCGACCTCAACGACCCGCGCATGGTGCGACCTCTGGAGGCCGGCGGGCTGGGCATGACCGCGCAGTGGAACGACGACGTGCACCATGCCCTCCACTGCGCGGTGAGCGGTGAGCGCCACGGCTACTACGCGGACTTCACCGGCCTGCCCGCGCTGGCCAAGACGCTGATGGGCGGCGTGCTGCACGACGGGTCGTACTCGAGCTTCCGCGGGCGCGCGCACGGTCGTTCGTTCGCGGGCGTGCCCGGGCACCGGCTGGTGGCCTGCCTGCAGAACCACGACCAGATCGGCAACCGGCCGGCCGGCGACCGGCTGCCGATCCCGGCGCTCAAGCTCGGGGCAGGGCTGCTGCTCACCTCGCCGTTCACGCCGATGTTGTTCATGGGGGAAGAGTGGGGGGCGCGCACGCCGTTCCTGTTCTTCTCCGACCACCTGGAGCCCACGCTGCGCGAGAGCGAGGGAGAGCGGCGTGAGCGGGAGTTCGACGGGTTCGGGTACGTGTGGGAGGCGCCCGACCCGTCCGAGGAGGAGACGTTCCTGCGCTCGAAGCTGGACTGGAGCGAGGTGAAGGAGGAGGCGCACTGGTCGTTGCTGTGCTGGTACCGCGACCTGATCGCGCTGCGCAAGGCGCTTCCCGAACTGTCGGATCCGCGGCTGGAGCGGGTGCGGGTGGAGGTGGATCCGCTCGGGACGTGGCTGATCATGTGGCGGGGGGCGCTGGCGGTCTGCGTGAACTTCGCGCAGGAGTCGGTGACGGTGCCAGTGCCCGGGACAGTGCTGCTGGCCTCGGACGAGCCTGTCTCAGCGGGCGAGGACGGGCTACGACTTCCTGGCCAGTCTCTGGCGATCTGCCGTCCCGCGTCGCCGTGACCGTCACCGCGGCCGAAGCCTGCGTGCCACGTCCAGCCATGCGGTCACCTCAGCGGCGGTGAAGTGCCGGATGGCCCAATCCACCATGCGCAGGCTCATGTGTGCCCAGCAGAGGAGGGCCACCGTGTCGGGCACGTCCACGTGCAGGTCAGGGGCGCGGTGGGCGAGGTCGAACCGGAGCGTGAACAGGTCGAAGTCCGCGTTGCCGCGGGTGGCGCCGTCCCAGTCGATCACACCGGTGACCGCACCCGTCGCGTCCACCAGCACGTTCTCCGGGTGGAAGTCGGTGTGGACGAGGTCGTCACCCTCAAGGGTGTCAGGAAAGGCGCGGCCGATCTCCTCCACTTGATCGAGCAGGTGTCGTGTCCGGCTGTCGTAGGTGCGGAGCGATTCGTGCAAACAGAAGCCCGGCCCGTCCTCGCGTAGATGGAGCCGGAGTCCTGGGATGTCGGAACGCCCGGCCAGGATGCCGCGGCACCGCCGATTGATCTCGATCATGGACTGCACGATCGCCGCTGTTGGGGTTGACGCGGCGGAGCCGGGGAGCAGCTCCTGGACGACCACCGGAGGCTGGACCAGTTCGTACCTCGGCGCGGGGATGCCCGCGGCCCGCGCCACTGTCAACAGGTGGCTCACATCGGGACCACGGGTCAGCACCGATCGGTGGCCGTCGGGCCAGCGCACATAGGCCGCGCCGACCTGGCCGCCGGGGCAAGGCCCCTCGTAGACAAGAGGTATGGGGAGGTTACGCAGGTGCTGGTGAATGTCGAGGCGGGGCACTGGAGGGAGCGTCACAAGGTCCTCATGCGTCAGCTGTGGGCGCCTGGAGCGTCCATACGCTACCGGAGTGGCGCGCGTCGGCCCAAGAGCCGGTTCAGGTCAGCGCGGCGCGCACGTTATCCACAAGGGCGGCGCCTTCTGTCGCCCTTATCCACAGAATCCTGTTCGCCTCCACCGGCCCGGCCGCCATCTCCGATCCTGAGTGCCTCATCAACCCGACGGGATCCCATCACGATCACGGAGGCCACTCATGAAGATCATTCTCCCGTTGCCCCGCACGTTGACATCCCTGTTCGTCATCGCCATGGGGCATCTGCCGTTCGATCTCGGCTCGTTCGTGCCCTGGCGCGTCGGAGGACCGCATAAGAAGGCCGTAGTCAGCGCGATGGGCAGCCGATCCCTGACCGTGACCCACCATGCGACCCCGTGGAAACCGTCCGGCGCCGCACTCACCGACGACGACAGACGCCGCCTCCGCCGCACGAAGCAGCACATCGTCGTGTCGGCTACGGCACCGCCGCACAAGCTTCCCGTCCAGGTGCAGGCGGCACGAGCAGTCGCCCGGTCCCTGGCCCGCGAATGCGACGGCATCCTGATCGATCCTTTGCTCGGCTCCACCCTGCTCACCTGCGGCAGATGCGCCACCGAGCCGGCCGAATTCGGCCTCGGCGACGACTGGCTCGCCTGGGACGTCCAGGTCCACGACGACGCCACGTGCCCGCCCTGGGACCCGGCCGACACGGCCGTGTGCGACTGCCTGCGCGTCACCTCGCGCGGCCTGCGCCGCTTCGCCCTGCCCGAGATCACCCTCGACGGCGCGGCGTGCGCCCACAACCTGTGCGCGACCAACCTCCTCCGCACGGTCGCCCACCGCCTGGTCACGGACCACCTGGCCTACGTCACCACCCACCCGCACGCCGCCGAGCGTCATCTCGACGATTTCCTCCGCATCCAGCCATCGGACCAGCCAGACGGGACCGGCCTGCCCTTCGGCGTGCACCTGACTCCCTACAATGCCGAAACGGGCGAGCTGGGCCGCACCGGCAGCATCCGCCGCCTGAAGGTCGGCCCCGCTCCCGGCACGGGTCAGATCACCTGCCTCAAGGTCGGCCCACCGTCCGGGTTCACCGGCTCGCTCAACGACTGGCTCTGCGCCACCCAGGCCACCCACCACGCCACCCTGACCTCCGTCGACTGCCACTCCCCGGACCCGGCACGGGTCCTGGCGGCATAGAAGAGCTCAGCTGCCACGGCCTCAGGCATCGCGAGCCACCCACGCGCATGAGGCAGGATCGGGAGGCATGAAAACCTTGTATCCGCCCATCGACCCGTACGACTCTGGCCTGCTCGATGTAGGCGATGGCAACCAGATCTACTGGGAGGTTTGCGGCAACCCCGATGGCAAGCCCGCCGTCATGCTCCACGGAGGGCCGGGCGGCGGGTGCACCGCCAATCACCGTCGCCAGTGGAATCCGGAGCTCTACCGCATCGTGCTGTTCGACCAGCGCAACTGTGGGCGGAGTCTGCCACACGCCAGTGACCCGGCCACCGACCTCACGGCCAACACCACGTGGCACCTGGTGGCGGACATGGAGCGGCTGCGCGAGCACCTGGGCATAGAGCGATGGCAGGTGTTCGGGGGGTCGTGGGGCAGCGCGCTGGCGCTGGCGTACGCGCAGGCACATCCGGACCGGACGACCGAGCTCGTGTTGCGGGGAATCTTCACGTTGCGGCCGCAGGAGCTCCACTGGTTCTACCAGGAGGGGGCCTGCCATCTGTTTCCAGACCTGTGGGAGCGCTACGTCGCGCCGATCCCGGAGGCCGAGCGGGGCGATCTGATGGCGGCGTTCCGCAAGCGGCTGGAAGGGGAGGACGCGGACGCGAGGCTGGCGGCGGCCAAGGCGTGGGCGCAGTGGGAGGCGGGCACGATCACGTTGCTGCCGGATCCCGAGCTGGTCGCGGAGTTCGGGGAGGAGAAGATGGCGGTCTGTTTCGCCCGGATCGAGAACCACTACTTCCATCACGGCGGCTGGTTCACACCTGACCAGCTCATCAGGGAGGTCGACAAGATCCGGCACATTCCCGCCGTGATCGTGCAGGGCCGTTACGATGCGTGCACGCCGATGGCGACCGCGTGGGATCTGCACCAGGCGTGGCCGGAAGCGGAGTTCCACGTGGTGCACGACGCCGGGCACGCCTACATCGAGCCAGGCATCCTGGACCGGCTGATCGCGACGACGGACCGCTTCGCTGGGGTCCACGCGCATGGCGTACGGCGGCAGGCGGCCGATCCCCCGGCGTGACGAAGGTCAGGTGAGCAGCTTGTACGCCAGGGCGGCGTGCTGAGTCTCCAGCTCGGTCTGGGTGATGAGCCCGCGATCGAATGCCTCTGTGGTGGCATCGCGCTCGGCCACGTAGTACGCCGCCATGATCTCGCTGCGGAGCGGCGTGAAGCCACGCGCCACGCAGTCGGCGAAAATGGTGACCTTCTTGTCGACGACGTCCGCAGCCACCGTGCACGCCAGATCGTGCTCACGCAGCTGCTGAACCGCTTCACGAAGGGTGATCGGGCCCAGGGCCCCGTTGAAGTGGATGTCAAGAGTGATCTTCACTGTTTTGCGCCTCCGATGGTTTACAACGTTCGGATCGAGGCGGCGTATTCCCAGGTCAGAGCGGGTAAGAGGGCAGTCGTGATCGGTGAGCACGTGATCGTCGGCTATACCAGCGACGCGGGAGGACGGGAGGCTCTGGCCCTTGGCGCCGCGATCGCGCGGGTCACGGGCGGCGAGCTCACGGTCGCGACGATCTACCCGCCGGGCAGCCCGGGGCTGGCGGTCGAGGCGCAGGCCAACCTGGCGCACGCGGCAGAGGAGCTGGGTCCGACGCCGGCCGAGTACATCACGTACGAGAGCAGAGGCACCGGACGCGGGCTGTCGGTGCTGGCCAGCCGGATCAGGGCCGACCTGATCGTGGTCGGCTCGACGGACGGCGGGCAGCACGGCCGCATCGCCATCGGCGCCACCTCCGACCACCTGCTCCACCGGTCGTCGGAGGCGGTCATGCTGGCGCCCGACCAGTACGTGCCGTCCGACGTGCCCAGCCGCCTCACGCTGGCCTACGTGCACCGGCCGCAGTGTGACGCGGCGGTCGAGCGGATGGCGCAGGCGGCGCTGCGGCTGGGTGTGCCGCTCCGGCTGATCACCTTCGACCTGCGTACCGAGGATCAGGGCAAGCTCAGGGATGATCTCGCGTTGGCCGTGCGGCTGGCTTGGGAGAGCACGGGGATCGAGGCGGAGTCGGAGGTGGCCGAGGGGCACGACGTGGCCGCCGCGATGGCCGACGTCGAGTGGGTGCCCGGTGAGTTGCTGGTCTGTGCGGCGAGCGAGGACGCGCAGCCGCACCGGGTGTTTCTCGGCGAGCTGGCCATGAAGATGTTGCGGGCGTCGTCTTGCCCGGTCACCGTCCTGCCCCGGAGCTTCTCGTAAGCCGCAGCTCCGGCGCTGTCCGATGGCGGAGGTTACGGTCGTACGACCCTCTCGTACAGCTCCAGGTAACGGTCGGCCATGACCGACGGGGAGAAGCGGCGGCGGGCCTCGGCGCGGCACTCCTCGGGATCCAGCTCGTCCACCCGTAGCACCCACTCGGCCAGCTCCTCCTCGCTGTCGGCCAGGAAGCCGGTGCGGCCGTGGTCGATGATCTCGGGAAGGCAGCCGCGGCGTAGCCCGATGGGCGGCACCCCGAGGGCCAGCGCCTCGACGACGGCCGTGCCGCCGGGCTCGTCCCACTGGATGGGGAAGAGCGCGGCGCGGGCCGAGGCGTACAGGTAGTCCCTGGCCGGGCCGCCCACCGCGCCGACCCACCTGACCAGCTCCTCGTCGAGGTAGCGGGAGACCTGGTCGAGGTGGTAGCGCACGTCCGGGTGGCCGTACAGCGGGTGGTAGGGGTTCTGCGCCACGACGTCCAGCTCGGCCGGGGTGTTGCGGCCGCTTACGGGTCCGGCCAGCACCAGCGGAAGCCCCAGCTTCTGGCAGAGCCTGGCCGCCACATGCTGGCCCTTGAGCTGGCAGATCCGGCCCATCACCACGAAATGCTCCCCGCGCGCCGCCGGTACGTCACGGTCGGTGAGCGGGGTGGCCAGGTGGATCGCGCCGAGCGAGGCCGCGCGCAGGGCGTCGGGGGCGCGGGCGAGTTGTGACTCCGAGACGCCGTTGACGGCGATCGACGACGGGAACGCGCCGTAGAAGTCCGGATGTTTACGCAGGTCCCAGTGCAGGGTGTGGAGGACGGGAGGCCCGCCCAGGGCGGCCAGGATCGCCGGCCCGACCACCTCCAGGTGGTCGTGGACGAGGTCGATGTCGTCGCGGGCGCGCAGCTCGGCGACCAGCCGTGCCTGGTGCGCGTGGGCGATGCCCATGACCTGGTTGTACGGCTTCTGCAACTCCGTGAACTGCCCCTCGTCGTAGACGCTGATCAGCTCGTCCACGTCCAGCGTGCTCGTCCCCACGGAGGCCAGCACCACCTGGACGCCCCGCTCGCGCAGCGCGGGCACCAGCGTCGCCACCACGTTCTCGATCCCGCCGTAGCCAGGGGGCGGGACCGTGAGCCATGGCCCCGCGTTGATCAGGACTTTCATGCCACATCCTCCTCCAGGACGAGGGAGGCGAGCGGAGGTCGCTCCGCCACGGCCATGTCCACCAGATCGACGTCGCCGTCGAGCCCGAACTGCAGCAACGTGTGCGCCGGGGGCTCCGACGCCATCACCCGGCCCTGACGTTCCAGCCGGGACCAGGCGGTGAGCAGGATCTGCCCGGCCATCCGGCCGAGCGCGGCCATCGACTGGTGGGTGTGCGTACGGTGGCCCAGGTCCACCTGCGCCATCGCGTCCAGCCCGATGAACTCGTGCAGGTCGACGAGGAGCCCCAGCTCCACGCCGTACTCGGTGACGAACGGCACCTGTTCGAGCACCGCGCGCCGAGCGGCGTACTCTCCGCCGAGCGGCTGGCCGAATCCCGCGAGCTCCGGCCAGAACATGTTGATCAGCGGCCGGGCCACCAGCTCGGTGACGCGGCCGCCACCGCCCCGCTGGACGATGCCGTCCGCGCCGGTGTACGGCCGCTCGTAGGTGGCCTTGACGAAGTGGATATCGGCGTCCACCAACAGCGGTCCCACCAGGCCGGATATGTAATGCGCGCCGAAGCTGCGCAGGTCGGCGTCCACGAACACCACGAGGTCGCCGCTCGATTCGGCCAGTCCTTTCCACAGCGCTTCGCCCTTGCCCGTCAGCTGGGGCAGCTGCGGGAGCACCTCGTTCTGCGCGACCACGCGTGCGCCCGCCTCGCGGGCCCGGTCGGCGGTCGCGTCCGTGGAGTTCGAGTCGACCACGAGGATCTCGTCCACGAGCGGCGTGCGCTCGACGAGGTCGCGGCGGATGACAGTGACGATGTCGCCGACCGTGCTCTCCTCGTCGCGAGCAGGCAGGACGACGCTCACCGTGGTGGTTCCCTTGGCCAGCATTAAGGCGTCTACGGGCCACTCGGCTGCGGTGCTCGAGTGGGGGCCGTACCACTCCTGAACCCTGGACAAGGCTCGCACATCTGTTTCCATGCAGTCAGCCCCGTTCTCATGCGGTCACGACCTCTGCCCGATCTATACGTCCTTGAACATGTTTGTTTGGTCGCGACCGAATGTGGCATATGCGAGGTTGTGTCCCCAATGACCCGCGTCGGCATCATAGGTGCCGGAAATGTCGCCGCTCGCCATGCAGACGTCCTGTCCGGATTCCCCGATGTCACGATCGCTGGAGTCGCCGACACGGATCCCCACAGGGCCGAGGCTCTGGCCTCCAAGCATGGTTCCCCCGCCTATGGCGGCCATGCAGACCTGCTCAGTGCCGGCGGTCTGGATGCGGTCTATGTCTGTGTTCCTCCTTTCGCGCACGGTAACCCGGAACGCGATGTCTTGTCGTGTGATCTCCCTCTCTTTGTAGAAAAACCGCTATCACTAGATCTAGAAACCGCAGAATTTATCGCGTCCGAAATAGCGCGGAAATCCCTGCCGTCCGCGGTCGGCCACCACTGGCGCTACCTCGGCATCGTCGAGCAGGCCCACGACCTGCTGGACGGCCGCCCCGTACGCCTCGCGCTCGGCCACTGGCTCGACAAGATCCCCCCGGTCGCCTGGTGGCTCAACCGCAGCATGTCCGGCGGCCAGATCATCGAGCAGGCCGTCCACGTGCTGGACCTGGCCCGGGTTCTGGTGGGCGAGGTCGCGATGGTGCATGCCGTCCCCGAGGACAACACCCATGACGGCGAGGTGGACCGGGCCACGGCCGCGGTGATGCGCTTCTCCGGCGGTGCGGCCGGCCTGCTGGCCACCTCCTGCCTGCTCACCCAGAAGCACCGCGTGGGGCTGGAGATCTGCGCCGACGGCATCGCGCTGGAGCTGAGCGAGACGCGGCTGCTGGTCGACGGGCAGCGCGTCATCGAGGACGACGGGCAGGCCAAGACCCGGGTGGACCGGGAGTTCATCGACGCCGTCCAAGGCAAGGACGCGGACGTGCGCGTGCCGTACCGTGAGGCTCTGCGGACCCATCGCCTGGCGCTGGCGCTCGCCCGGTCCGCCGCGGAACGGAGGCCGGTGATGCTTGATGAGTAAGGTGCTCAGCATTGAGGCGCCCGGGGAGGTGGCGCTGGTCGAGGAGAAGCTGTCCGGCATCCACGAGGGCGGGTTCAGGGTGGCGACCACGCACAGCGGCGTCTCGGCCGGGACCGAGCTGACCTTCGTCAAGGGCACGAACCCCTCCCTGACCTCCACCTGGGACCACGCGCTCGGGTTGTTCACCGAGGGCACGCCCTCGGTCGCCTATCCGGTGCGCGGCATCGGCTACATGCAGGTCGGCCTGGTGGTGGAGACCCGTACGCGGGCCGTGAGCGAGGGCGCGCTGGTGGCGATGTGCTACGGGCACCGCACGGACTATGTGGCGGACCCGATGGAGGACAGATTCGTCGAGCTGCCCGACGACCTCGACCCGCTGCTCGGCATCTACGTCGCCCACATGGGCCCGATCTGCGCCAACGGCCTGCTGCACGCGGCACACGACCTGCACGGCCCCGCCGTGCGGCACCTGGGCGACGGCGTACGCGGCCGCCGGGTGGTGGTCGTGGGCGCGGGCGTGGTCGGCCTGCTGACCGCCTGCTTCGCCAGGGCCTGCGACGCGGCCGAGGTCGTGGTCGTGGACGAGACCCCGGCCAGGCTGGCGGTCGCCGAGGCGCTCGGCTCGCACGTGATGGCCGCCGACGACGACCCCGCTGTGGATCTGAAGCGCCGCTGGCGGCACGGTCCGGGCGACCGGGGCGCCGACGTGGTGTTCCAGTGCCGCGGCCAGCCCCGGGCCCTGGCGCTCGCCCTGCGGCTGCTGCGGCCGCAGGGCACGCTGATCGACCTGGCCTTCTATACGCAGGGCGCGCAGGAGGTGCGGCTCGGCGAGGAGTTCCACCACAACGGGCTGACGGTGCGCTGCGCCCAGATCGGCAGGGTGCCGCGCGGGCTGGCGCACGCCTGGGACAGGGAGCGGCTCTCACACGAGACGATCAACCTGCTCAGGCGGCACGGCGGAGTGCTACGCCGGCACCTGATCACTGACGTGGTCGGCTTTCCCGAAGCTCCCCAGTTCCTCACCGATCTCGCCGCCGGCCGCCGCCACACCGTCCAGGCCGTGCTCTGCGACGACGTCGAGGAGGAGGGCGGCTGACCAGCTGAAGTCGTGGCAGCCGTGGCCGCGCAGGGTGAACGGGTCGAAATACTCGCGGAAGCCTGACCTGGCCACCATGGTGATCATGCCGTCGGCAAGCGGGCCGGCGAGGTCGGGGCGGCGGTCCTTGAGCCCCTGCCAGACCAGCCAGCAGAGGTTGATCCAGCTCGGGCCCCGCCAGTAGCGCACCGGGTCGAACTCCGGCGCCGACGGGGAGAAGCTGGGCAGCACTCCGTCCTTCAAGGCGAAGCGGTCCAGCGCGGTCGCGATCAGCCTGTCGGCGATCTCGCCCGGCAGTCCGGACAGCATGAGCGGCGTCAGCCCGGCGGCGCTGGCCGAGTGGATGAGGTGTCCGGCGTTCACGTCGCGGGGCTGGAAGAGCTCGCCGTCGTAGAGGTGCTCGACCATGGCCGCGGTGATGGCCTCCGCCTCGCGCTCGTGCGGCTCGGGGTCCAGACCGCACACCTCGGCGATCTTGGCGAGCGTCTGCTCGGCCACGCCGTACGCGGTGTTGAACAGCGGGTCCTCGATGTGGAACGCGCCAGGCCGGCGGTAGCCGGAGTCGCGGTAGGCCTTGGCGAGGGCGACATAGCGCTCGTAGTCGCGGTCGGTCGGCCGCTCCTCGGCGCTGACGGTGTCGATGTCCCTGCGGACGAACCCGGTGGGGCGGTCCTGCACACCCTGGAGCGGCAGGTCCCAGGCCGGGCTGTTGTCCATGCCCGACTCCCAGGGATGCACGATCGAGATCAGGCCCTCGGGTGAGCGCCTGGCCGCCCGCAGGAAGTCCTGCTGGGCCACCAGCCGCGGGTAGATCCGGCGCAGGAAGGCCGGGTCCGGCTCGGCCAGGTGCGTCTTCCACGCGGCCAGCGCGTGGACCGGCGGCTGAATGATGCCGGAGGTCGCGGTCCCTGACGGCGCGCGGGTCTGCCAGAAGTCGGGGCCCGGGAAGTAGGCCCCGTCGGGCACCTTCGGGTTGAACACGATGTGCGGCACCCGCCCGTCACGCCACTGGGCGCCGAACAGGCTCAGCAGCTCCGACCTGGCCCTTCTCGGGGCCCAGTGGGCGTGGCCGATCGCGATGAAGGCCGAGTCCCAGCTCCACTGATGGGGGTAGAGCCGGCGGGAGGGAACCGAGTAGCTGCCGTCCCAGTTCGCCACCAGGACACGTATCGCCTCGCGCAGCATCAGAGGAACTTCCTGACGAAGGCCGCGGTCTCCGGCAGGACGATCTCCGGCTCGCCGCGCAGGCGGCATTCGAGCGCCAGGTAGCCGTCGTAGCCGAAGGCGTCGAGCGTGGCCAGCTGCGCGCCCCAGTCCAGGTGACCGGTGCCCGGCTGGTTCCTGTTGGACTCGCTGATCTGCATGTGCGCGAGGTAGGGGGCGGCCTCGGCCAGCGCGCGGCAGGGGTCGTCCTCCTCGATGTTCATGTGGTAGGTGTCGCCGACGACCCTGATCGAGTCCATGGCGCAGTAGGAGACCGCATCGGCCAGCGTGTTGACCATGTGGTTCTCGTAGCGGTTGAGCGGCTCCAGCATGATCAGCACGCCGTTGCGCTGTGCGTGCTCGCCCAGGATGCCCAGCGCCTCGGCCAGCACCTCGCGGTCCTCCTCGGGACTGCGCGGCGGCACGAACGGCGGCAGCCGCAGGGAGAACTGGCCCCACGAGGCCGGCGTCATGACGCCGATGCCGCCGAGCTCAGCGATCACCGTGAGCTGGGAGCGCAGCTGCTGGATGGCGTCCTTGCGCTTGGCCGGGTCGAAGTCGCCGATGAAGTGCGGCATGTCCACGCAGACCGTCGGCATGACGACGCCGTCGGCCAAGGCCCGCTTGAGCTCGGTGAGCCGGCCCGCGAAGTGGAAATCCCCCTTACCGCGCAGCTCGATGGCGTCGAACCCGGCGTCAACCGCGAACGCGAACTTCTCCTGCAGCGTGCGGCCGGGCAGAAGCTGCTCCTGTACGGCGAGCTTCACTGTTCACTCCTCGAATTGGAAGACGAGCTGGAGCACTTCGGACTGATGCTTGTCGATCAGGTCGAAAGCCTCGGCGGCCCGATCGACGGGCACGACGTGGCTGATGAGCTCGGTGACGTCGACCTCGCCCCGGTGCACGAGCTCCATGAACGTGAGCTGCAGGCGCTCGACGTCCCACCGGTGCGCCAGCCACGAGGCGACCCCGCCGATCTGGGAGGCGACGAGCTGGACCTGGTTGTGGTGGAACTCTTCGCCGAGCCGCAACCCGATGCCGTCGCCCTGGTAGAACCCGGCGGCCACAACCCGTCCGCCCTTGCGCACGGTCCTGATGGCCTCGTGCAGGCCGAGGTGGCTGCCGCTCAGCTCGATGACGGTGTCGGCGCCCTCGACGCGCTTGCGCATGAACTCGGCGACCGAGCCCGAGGCGACGTCGAACGTCTCGGCCGCGCCGAACTTCCTGGCCAGCTCGAGCCGGTCGGGGATGGCGTCGGCGGCGACCACCCTGGCGCCGCTGAGCACGGCCAGGCGAGTGGCGAGCAGCCCGATGACGCCCTGGCCGAAGATCGCGATCTGGTCACCCAGGTGCACGTCGGCGGCGTGCACCGCGTTGAGCGCGATGGCGCCCACGCGGGCGAAGACGCCGGTCAGCGGGTCGGCACCGGGCGGCAGCACGTGGCCGACCAGCTTCTCCGCCGGGACGACGGCCTCGGCACGGTGGCCCCAGATGCCCCACACGAGAGCGCCGACAGGGGGATCGGCGACATCGGGCGCCGCCTCCACCACCTCGCCGACCTCCTGGTATCCCCAGCCGCTCAGCGGGTAGGCATGGGTCTGACCCTCGACGAACAGCCGGCGCTCGGTGTCCCACTTGCGGCTGAGATAAGGGTTCGTCCCGCGATAGGCGGTGAGTTCCGTGCCTGCCGAGACTCCGGAGTAGAGCGTTCTCACGCGTACGGAGCCCGGAACGAGATCGGCGGGCGACTCCAGGCCGACGCGGACTTGGCCTGGCTCTTCAAAGGTGATGACGCGCATTCCCCAACACTTACGCTTAATGATCAATCAAAAGACAAAGCTTTATTGCTTGTTTGCACACGATACTTGCGCCCGTAACACACTTAAGTCTACGTCTTCCCCGGGAGGCTGCTGTTGCAATTGGGGTTTCTGACCGCGTGTCTTGTGGAAAGTGACCTTACCGACGTCGCCGGAGTGGGCCGTTCAGCAGGGCTTCGAGGCACCGGAAGTGGCTGGTCGCCTCACTTCGGATGGCGGACGTCACATTCAGGTAGATCGTTTTGACCGAGGCTGAATGTGCTCTAGTCCAGGGCATCTTCGCCGAAACCGGACCAGCGCTTTCCTCGATCGCATCCTACGAGAAGTACGGGCATGACCAGGAAGGTCCGGGCGTGGAGATCGTCATTGAGAACTGCCTGATGAAGAGCTGGCACCACGATGGCCGCAACCGTACATTTCCGGATATAGCCCCCTCTTGACCACGGACACCACACCGTGTGGAGCGGAGGCACGGAGAGGGTACAGCCCGGTCTCGGTATCGCCTCCCGCACGTTGCGCCATCTGATCCCGGGGTAAGGGCGGGCATATCCCCAACCAGAGGAGCGCGCCATGCCGAAGAAGGTAACCGCCGTCCTCTCCGTCGCACTGCTGACGGCCGCCACGCTGACGGCCTGCGGTGACGGCGGCGGCGAGCAGCCGACCACAGCCAACAAGATCACGGTCTGGACCGAGGAGAACCTCGAGGACCGGATGGCTGTGCAGAAGCAGATCGTCACCGAGTTCACCCAGAAGACCGGCGTCCAGGTGGAGCTGGTCGCCATGGCCGAGGACCAGTTCAGCCAGGCGATCACGGCCGCCGCCGCCGCGGATGACCTGCCCGACGTGATCGGCGCGCTGCCCCTGTCCGCGGTCCGCGAGCTGGAGACCAACGAGCTGCTCGACACCGAGACGCCGGGCAGGGTCGTGGACCAGCTCGGCAGGGACTCCTTCTCCCCGCGGGCCCTGGAGCTCAACACCTCAGGTGGCCAGTTGCTCGCGGTGCCCAGCGACGGGTGGGCGCAGCTGATCCTCTACCGCAAGGACCTGTTCGACAAGGCCGGGCTGCAGCCGCCGGACACGTACGAGGCGCTGCAGGCGGCGGCTCAGAAGCTCAACACGGGCGGCGTCGCGGGCATCACGCTGGCGATCGCGCCGAAGGACTCGTTCACCGCGCAGAGCTTCGAGCACGTGGCACAGGCGAACGGGTGCCAGCTGGTCGACAATTCCGGAAATGTCGCCCTGGACTCGCCAGCCTGCGTCCGGGCCTTCGAGTTCTACTCCAACCTGGCCAAGAACTACTCGGTCAAGGGCAAGCAGGACGTCGACACCACCCGGGCCACGTACTTCTCGGGCAAGGCGGCCATGATGATCTGGTCGTCGTTCATCCTGGACGAGATGGCGGGGCTGAGGAAGGACGCGCTGCCGAGCTGCCAGGAGTGCCGCGAGGACCCCGAGTGGCTGGCCGAGAACACCGGCGTGGTGACGGCGCTGAAGGGACCGGACGGGAGCGCACCCGCCCAGTACGGCGAGATCGTCTCGTGGGCGATCACCCGTGACGCGGCCAAGGACCCGGCGTCCAAGTTCGTCGCGTACATGATGAACGAGGGTTACGAGCGCTGGATCGGTATGGCGCCCGAGGGCAAGTTCCCCACCCGGACCACCTTCGCCGAGCAGTGGAACAAGCTGCCCGCCGGGGTCGACTCCAAGAAGCCGCTGGCCGACATCTACCCGGCCGACGTGCTGGAGTCCCTGCGCAAGAGCCCGGACACGTTCGCCCGCTGGGGCATCCCGCAGGGGCAGGGCAAGCTGGTCGGTGCCACCATGGGCGAGCTGCCGGTGCCCAAGGCGCTGAGCGGGGTCGTCGACGGGTCCCTCACCCCCCAGGCCGCGGCCGCCCAGGCCAAGGCGGACGTGGAGACGATCAAGCGCGGGATCCGGCAGTGACGACGACGCGCGTGAGGCCCGCGGCGGCGCCTGGTAAACCCAAAGGCCGGACGCTTCGGCAGCAGGAGGGCCGCGCCGGGCTCGTCCTGATCTCGCCGACGCTGATCATCACGCTGGTCGTGGTGGTGGTGCCGCTGCTGTGGGCGATCATGCTGGCGTTCCAGGACGCGCGGCTGATCAACATCCGGCGGGTGGGGATTTTCGGCAACTACACGCTGGAGAACTTCACGTACGTGATCTCCGAGCCCGGCTTCTGGACGTCCCTGGTCAACACCCTCGTCTACACGGTCGCGGGAACGGCGTTGTCGATCGTGATCGGGCTGGTGGCGGCGCTGGCGCTGCGGGACAGGTTCGCCGGCCGGACCCTGGTCAGGGCCTCGATCCTGATCCCGTACGTGGCGCCGGTCGTGGCGGTGGCGTTCCTGTGGGAGACGATGCTCAACCCGCAGTACGGCATCGTCAACACCTGGCTGCGCGAGCCCATCGCCTTCCTCACCCAGGCCAACGGCGAGTTCCTGGGCATCCAGGTGCCCGTGGCGCTGCTGACGGTGATCGCGTTCGAGGCCTGGCGGTATTTCCCGTTCGCGTTCCTGTTCATCCTGGCCAGGCTGCAAGCACTGCCCGCCGAGCTGGACGAGGCCGCGGTGGTGGACGGGGCCACGCCCACCCAGCGCTTCCGGTACGTGATCCTGCCGCAGCTGTGGCGCATCATCGCGTTGCTGTCGGTGCTGCGGTTCGTGTTCACGTTCACCAAGTTCGACGACGTCTACCTGTTGACCGGCGGCGGGGCCGGCACCGAGGTCGTCAGCGTGCGGGTCTACAACTTCCTGACCGCCCGCGACGACATCGGCGCCTCGGCCGCGCAGGCGATCGTGCTGGCGGTCGTGCTCGTCGTGTTCCTCGTCGTCTACCTGCGATTCTTCGGCGGGGGTGAGCGCGATGAGCAGGGATAACGTCGAACGGGTCCTCTTCAGGTATCTGAAGCCGCTGGTGATCCTGGTGCTCTTCCTCGTCACCGCGTTTCCGTTCTTCTACATGGTGATGTTGTCGGTCCGCGACATCCAGGAGCTCATCCTGGATCCCGGCTCGCTCTGGCCGGCCAGCTTCACCCTCGACACCTACGTGAACGTCCTGACCAGGCAGGGCTTCCTGACGTTCATGCGCAACAGCGCGATCATCGCGGTCGCGTCGGTGGCGTTCACGCTGCTGATCTCGATCCCGGGCGCATACGCGGTGGCGCGGCTGCGCTTCTTCGGGCGGCGGCAGGTGCACTTCCTGTTCCTGGCGGTGTACCTGTTCCCGGCGATCGTGCTGGCCATCCCGCTGTTCGTGCTCTTCACGATGCTCGGGCTCCGAGGATCCCTGATCGGCCTGATCCTCGTGTATATCGCGCAAACGGTGCCTGTCACGGTATACATGCTCCGCAACTACTTCGAGACCGTGCCGCAGAGCGTGGAGGAAGCGGCCGCGATCGACGGGTGCACGAGACTGTCGACCATCTGGCGGGTGGTGCTGCCGCTCTCCAAGCCCGCGCTGATGGCCACCGGCCTCTACGCCTTCATGATCGCATGGAACGAGTTCCTGTTCGCCCTGCTCTTCCTGGTGGAGCGGCGGGACAGCTGGACCGTTTCCCTGGGGCTTTCGCAGCTCGCGGGAAGCATCGAGATCCCGACGACGGTCCTGATGGCCGGGTCGGTGGTGCTCACGCTGCCGATCGTGATCGTGTTCTTCGCCAGCGAGCGCCTGCTGACGGAAGGGCTGACGGCAGGAGCCGAGAAGGGATGAACCATGCTGACGGCAGGGCAGATCCTCCAGCTCATCCGCAATGGCACCTGCCGTACACGCAAGGAACTCATCGAGTACACCGGCCTGTCCCGGTCGACGATCACTGACCGGGTGGACCGGCTCATCGACGCCGGATACATCCACGAGTCCGGCGTCGGGGCCTCCGGGGGCGGGCGACCGCCCTCGGTGCTCGAGGTGGACGCGACCAAGCGGCTGATGCTGGTCGCCGACCTGGGCGCCACACACGTCCGGGCGGCGCTGACCGACCTGGCCGCCCGGCCGCTGGCCGAGGAGAGCACCGAGATGCGCATCGACCGCGGGCCCGAGGCCGTGCTGTCGTGGGTGCGGCAGGCCTTCCAGCGCATGCTGGACCGGCACGGCCGGCCCGCCGCCGAGGTGTGCGGCATCGGGCTGGACCTGCCGGGCTCGGTGGATCACACCAACGGGCGGGTGATCAGGTCGTTCCTCATGCCGGGGTGGGACGACCATCCGGTGGGCGCGGCCATCGGGGCGGAGTACGACGTGCCGATCCTGGTGGAGAACGACGCCAACGCGATGGCCCTGGGCGAGTGGTGGTCGTCCTGGCGGGAGACCGAATCGCTGATCCTCATCAAGGTCTCGACCGGGATAGGCACCGGCATCATCCTCGAAGGCCAGATTTATCGCGGCGTCGAGGAAGCCGCCGGAAACATCGGTCATGTACGCATCCGCGAGAGCGACGACCGGGTCTGCACCTGCGGCTCGCGCGGCTGCGTCGCCTCACTGGCCAGCGGCCACGCCCTCGCCACCGACCTGGGCCAGGAGTTCAGCCGCGACGTGGTCCGGCTCGTGCAGGCCGGCGATCCCACGGCCATCGCCCGCACCCAGGAGGCGGGGCGGACCTTGGGAATCGTGCTGGCCACCGCTGTCAGCCTGCTCAACCCCGGCGTGCTGGTGCTGGCCGGGGACATGGCGGAGACCAGGGAGCACTACCTGACCGGGATCAGG
Organism: Nonomuraea sp. 10N515B; assembly: GCF_052245915.1. Classification (NCBI taxonomy): domain Bacteria; kingdom Bacillati; phylum Actinomycetota; class Actinomycetes; order Streptosporangiales; family Streptosporangiaceae; genus Nonomuraea; species Nonomuraea sp. 10N515B. The sequence continues at coordinate 69,745 of NZ_JBQQBQ010000014.1, read as the reverse complement.
GAGATCGTCTACCGGCGCAGCCTGCCGTACACGACCAGGAACCTGGAGATCGTCACCTCATCGCTGGGCGACCGGGCAGGGATCGTGGGCATGGCGGTGATCGTCATGGAGCACGTGCTCTCCCCCGCGTCCGTGGACGCCGCGCTGGCCGAGCCGGTCAGCTGACCTCTCAGCCGCCGAGGTCGCGGCGCAACCGCTCGGGCGCCTCGACGAGCGAGGGGCCGTACCAGGTGAGCAGCCGCCCGCTGACCAGGGCGCACGCCAGGCCGGGGAAACACTCGGGGCCGTCGGTCGCGGAGAACGCGTAGGGCTCGTCGGGCAGGACCACGAGCTCGGGCCGGTGCTCCATCAGCTCCGGCAGGGGGATCTTGGGGTAACGGTCGGCGTGGCCTGCGTACAGGTTGTCGACGCCGAGGCGTTTGAGGACGTCCCCGGTGAAGGTGTCGCGGCCGACGGCCATCCACGGACGCCGCCAGATGGGGATGATCGCCGTCCTTCTCGGGCCATCCGCCGTGGCCGTCCGCCACGCCGCTTCGGCCGCGTCCAGCCAGGCCGGGCGGCCGGTACGGCACGCGTACGTGAACATCCGGTCCAGCGAGACGAACGCCTCGTCCAGAGTCTCGATCTTGGTGACCCAGACGGCGATGCCGGCCGCGCGCAGGGCCTCGAGGTCGGCCGGGCGGTTCTCCTCGGCGTTGGCCAGGACGACGTCGGGCCTGAGTTTCCCGATGGCCTCCAGGTCGGGGTTCTTGGTACCCCTGACCCTGGCCACGTCGAGGTCGGCCGGGTGCGAGCACCAGTCGGTGGCCCCCACCAACGCCTCCGGCACGGTCGCCGCCACCGACTCGGTCAGCGACGGCACCAGCGACACGATCCGCCGCACCGTCTCCGGAACGGCCACCGCCCTACCGAGGTCATCCATATCCACACCCTAGATCTATGGATAAGGGCGGCCTGATGTCGGTATAGATCCGTAGAATCACCCGAAAGATCATCACCATGTGATCGGGGGGATGCGGTGCAGCGAGAGTCACGCGGCTTCGATCCGGACACGCCCAACGTTGCCCGGCTCTACGACTACTTTCTCGGAGGCAAGGACCACTTCCCTGTGGACAGGGAGGCGGCGGAGCAGATCTTGAGAGTGGCGCCGGAAGTGCGGGCCGCCGCCCGCGCGAACCGGGCGTTCCTCACCCGCGCCGTGCGTCACCTCGCCGCGGCCGGGGTACGGCAGTTCCTCGACATCGGCACGGGGCTGCCGCGGCGGGAGAACGTGCACCAGATCGCCGGCGACGGCTCCCAGGTCGTCTACGCCGACGTGGACCCCGTGGTCATGGTGCACGCGCGGGCGTTGCTGGCCGGCCAGGGCGGCACGACGGTGGTCCAGGGCGACCTCCGCAAGCCCGGCGACATCCTGGACGATCCCGAGGTCGCGCGGGCGATCGACTTCGGCCGTCCCGTGGGCGTGCTGCTGGCGGCGGTCATGCATTTCGTCACCGACTCCGAGCGGCCGCAGGAGATCATCGCGACCCTGCGCGAGGCCGTGGCGCCCGGCAGCTACCTCGTCCTGTCCCACGGCACCAGCGACGCCCGCGCCGCCGCCGTGAGCACGACGACCGCGGTCTACCGGAGGGCCAGCGCGCCGCTCACACTGCGTGGCAGGAAGCAGATCATGGAGCTCTTCGACGGGTTCGAGCTGGTGGACCCCGGCCTGGTCTGGTTGCCCGAGTGGCATCCCGAGCCGGGCGACACCGTCGACTTCACCGACGGGCCTGAGTCGTCACTGATCCTGTGCGGCGTGGGCCGGAAGGGCTGAGGCGTGGAGGTCGGGCTGGCGGTGCCGCAGTACGGCAGGTTCGCCGCGCTGCGCAGCGTGCTCGACGTGGCGCGGGCGGCCGAGGAGATGGGGTTCGCCGGGCTGTGGGCCGGCGACCGGCTGATGACGCCGCTGCGGCCGAAGGACCGCTATCCGGGCGGAGGGGGCATCCCGGAGGCGCATCGGGTGTTCCTGGACCCGTTCGCGGTGTTGTCGGTGGCCGCCTCGGCGACCTCCACCGTGCGGCTGGGCACCAGCGCGCTGAACGCCTGCTGGTATCCGCCGCCCGTCCTGGCCCGCTCCCTCGCCACGGTCGACCACCTCAGCGGCGGCCGGCTCGCCGCCGGCCTCGGGCTCGGCTGGTCCTCCGACGAGTACGCCGCCAACGGCGTGCCGTGGAAAGACCGGGCGAAGCGGTACGAGGCCACCCTGGACGCACTGGAGGCGATCTGGGGCACGGACCCGGTCTCGTACGAGCACGAGCTGTGGACGATCGTGCCCAGCCACATCGAGCCCAAGCCGGCCCACCGCCTGCCGCTCTACCTGGCCGGTTTCTCCGAGCCCGCGCTACGCCGCATCGGCCGCCGGGCCGACGGCTGGCTGACCGGCCCGCTGCCCATCCCCATGCTCACGGCGATGTGGCGGACGGTGTGCGAGAGTGCCGAGCAGGCCGGCCGCGACCCAGGGACGCTGCGCATGGTCATGCGCTGCAACCCCGTCGTGACCGACCAGGGCCGCCCGCCGAGGAGCGGCACCGTGGCCGAGCTCGCGGCCTATTTGGCCACCGCGGCGGAGGCCGGGGTCCACGAGCTGATCCTGGACCTCCAGCTCACCGCCACGAGCGACCAGCACTTGCTGGAGCTGGCCGCGGACATCAGATCCCGCCTGTGAGGCCTACTTGAGTGCCTTGAGCGCGCTGTCGTAGTCCGGCTCCTGCGCGATCTCCGGCACCAGCTCGGAGTAGATCACCTTGTTGTCGCCGTCGAGCACCACGACCGCCCGCGCGGCCAGCCCCGCCATCGGCCCGGACTCCAGCGCCACGCCGTAGTCGGTCAGGAACTCGCGGCCGCGCATGAGCGACAACATGGTCACGTTGTCGAGCCCCTCCGCGCCGCAGAACCGCTTCTGCGCGAACGGCAGGTCGGCGGACACGCAGAGCACCTCGACGCCGGGGTGCTCGGCGGCCACCTGGTTGAAGCGCCGCACCGAGGCCGCGCAGACGCCGGTGTCGACGCTCGGGAAGATGTTGAGCACCTTGGTCGCCTGGCCGAAGTCCTCCAGAGAGCGCTCCGCCAGATCGTTGCCCACCAGGCGGAACGCGGGCGCGCTGTCGCCGGCCTGCGGGAAGGTGCCGCCCACGGTGATGGGGTTGCCCCTGAGGGTGACGTCGGACATGAAAGCCTCCTCGTTAGCGATGTGCTCGACCCGAAGCCTATCCATGGCAGGATCACGCCCAGTCGTTGCGGGCGGCGTGCCAGCCGAGCTGGGCGCGCGTGCGCACCCCCGCCAGATCCATCAGCGCCCGCAGCCGCCGCTGGAGCGTGCGCAGCGACAGGTCCAGCTGTCCCGCCACCGCCTCGTCGGTCAGCCCCGACAGCAGCAGCCCGAGGATCTTCCTGTCCAGCTCGGTGACCGAGGACTCCCGCTGCTCGTCGATCGCTCCCGCGGCGTCCAGGAGCAAGGGGTACGCCTGCTGCCACACCGCGTCGAACAGGGCCTCCACGGCGGCCAGCAGCCCGCTGCGGTGCAGGAGCACGGCGGCGGGCTCCCCGCCGGGCTCGGTGGTCAGCGGCACCAGGGCGAGCTCGCTGTCGGCCATCATCAGCTTGATGGGCAGCTTGTCCGTCACTCTGACCTGCACGCCCCTGCGGAGGGAGTCGATCGTCTCGGCCACCGCCCCGGGACCGGCCATGACCTCGCGCTCCACCACGACGAGATACTCCACCCCGCGATCCACGGCCTGGTTCTCGGCCGGGTTGGCCCCCGGGGGCACCGCCACGAAGGGCGCTGTGGAGAACGAGCGCACCCGCTTCCTCGCCGCCGCCTGGATCTGCAGGAAGCGCTGCCGTACCGCCTCCACGCCCGTCACCACCTCGATGAGGTCGCCGGCGGCGCGGTCGGTGGCGGCCATCCGGTGCTGCTCGGCCAGCGCCGCGATCGCCAGCTCCGCCGTCCGGAGCTCCTCCCTGCGCGCTGTCAGCAGGCCGCCGAGCGCAACCGCGGGTGGTGCGGCGACGTACCGGAGGGACGGGTCCGGCAAGCGCGAGACCAGGCCCCGGCCGATCAGTGTGACGACGTCCTTCTCCACGGAGGCGAGCGGCCGGTCGAGAGCGGCGGCGAGGTCGGGCAGGGCGCGCGGCCCGTCGATGAGGAAGCGGTAGACCGCGTCCTCGCCCACGGTGAGGCCCAGCGCCTCGAGCACGCTTTCCGTCTCCCTCTGCTCGCTGGAAACGCCCATCAGTATGGGAGAGAAGGTAGGGCCGAAGGCGACAAATGCCCCTTCGGCCCCGAATCGTGACTGCACGGTTATTTAGCTCACGACCGCCCGGATGATCTCCTGGCTCACCGTGTTGCCCTTGGTGTCCGCTGCGGTGGCCTTGAGCGACAGCGAGCCGCCCCGCACGACGGTGGACCACCCGCCCGCGCCGTCCGGCACGAGCTTGGCCGGCTGCCAGGAGGCGCCGTCGTCGTAGGAGACCGACAGCGTGGCCTTCGTGGCCTTGCTCGCTCCGTCCAGCCACTCCTGTGTGGTCGCCGACAAGCCGATCTTGACGAGCGGTCCGGCCGCCTTGACGTCGTAGTCCAGCTGCATCATGGGGATGTCGGTGCGGTAGTCGCTGCCGGCCGGAGGCTTGGCCGAGACGAAGCCCCACTCGGTGTGGGTGCGCGTGGACGTGCGCCAGCGCTGCGCGTCCCGGTTCACCTCGAGCGTGGCTCGATACGCCGTCGCCTCGTCGGGCAGGCCCTCGAAGACCGCCAGCGCGCGTCCCATCGACTTCTTGATCAGCTTGCCACCCTGGTAGAGCGCGATCGACATGGTGGCGTACTCGTCTCCGCCGCCGCCCGAATGCCCGGGCGTGCCGTCGCTCAGCGGTGGGATGTTGAGCTGCATGCCGCCGGAGTTCTCACGGAACGGCCCCCAGTACTCCGTGCCCAGCCTGGGCCGCACCACGGGCGCGAACCATTCGTGCGTGACCCTCTGCTCCGGCCGGTAGACCTGAGGTTCCTGGCGCATCTCCCAGTCGTCACCCCCGCCGATGAAGTGGTTCTCGTACCACCGGTAGCCGCTGCCGGTCGTCACCCATTCGGTGCGCTCGGCGGGGAAGTGCTCGCGCTCCATGAACCCGATGGCCGGGCCCCAGCCGTCCTGGAGGTTGTAGCGGAAGCCGCCGCCCTCCTGTCCGGTGGTGGCGCCGTGGTAGACGCCCCGCACCTGTGCCAGGTGTCGCGGACGGTAGGTCAGCTCCCGATCGGGGACGCCGCCCTTGTGCAGGTCCACCAGGTCGTACAGGTAGGAGGCATAGCGCTTCTGCGTGACCACGACCGTCTTGCCCACCAGCCCGGCGGCGCTGTCGCGCGGGATCAGCACGACCGGGATGGGCAACGCCTCGCCGTACCACTCGTAGAGCAGTCCCGGCTCGTTGTTCGCGACGACCAGGAGCTTCGCGCCCGCCGCGATCGCCTGCTCGGCCCGCTCCTCCGCACTCACCTCGGCGCTGCGCGTGACGATGACGGCCTTGCCCTTGGCGTCGACGCCCGCGTAGTCCTGCGCCGCGCCCTTTCCGGCGGCGACCGTCGTGAGCGTCGTGCGGCCGTCGGTGAGCGTGCTGCCGCCCTGCACGGTCGTGATCAGCGAGCCGATGGTCAGCGAGGGCTCGCCCATCCGCCAGCGGGTCAGGTAGTCGAACGAGCCCTTGGTCACCTTCTCGGTCGGGGAGACGTAGACGCTCTCGTACCAGATGGGCAAGATGTAGCCGAGCCTGACCGGACTCATGTCGGGGATCGTCCTGAGGAAGTCGAGCTGCATCTGCCGGCGTTCGCCCGGCTCGGGGGTGGTGACGCTCGTCTTCCTGGCCCGGCTCGCGTTGAGTACGACCTCCCTGTCCCGGTCGAGTGTGATCTCCGGATTGGTGAGCAGCGCCATGCCGCGGGCGTCGGCCCGCTCGCCCGCCACCTCGAGCAGCGAGAAGGCCGTGTACGTGGAGGGCGGCAGGCGCAGCGGGCGCTCGCCGTCCACCGCGTAGACCATCATGGTGCCGTCGAAATCGGCCAGCCCGACGTGTCCCGAGGCGGGCCGGCCGCCCCTGTCGCGCAGCTTGAGCGTCAGGTCGTACAGCTCGCGCTCCTTGGCCGCGCCGAACGACGTGCGGACGACGGTCTGCCCCGAGGTTGCGGTCACCAGGCCGGAGACATTCGTGCCGGCGTCGAGCTTCGCCGGGTCGATGGTGAGCGTGGCCTCGGCGGTGCCGTGCGCGGGGACGGTGAGCTTCGCCGGGGACAGGCCGGCCGCGTCGGAGCCGGTGACGGCCAGGTCGAGGGTGATCTCGGCGTCGCCGTCGTTGCGGTAGGCGATCGTCCTGGCCGTCTTGGGGTCCTCGGCGGCGTGCGGCCAGTCGTAGAAGGCGGTGGGCAGCGAGCCCGTCCCGGTGACCGCCGCGCCGAGGGCCGCGGCCACGTCGAGCCGCCCGGTCCCCTGCTCGAACGGCGTGTACGGCAGCGCCTTCGCCGAGCTCATCAGGGCGTCCTTGACCTGCTGCCCGGTCCAGTCCGGATGCCGCTGGGCCAGGATGGCCGCCGCGCCCGCGACGTGCGGGGTGGCCATGGAGGTGCCGTCCAGCTGCCAGTACGGCCCGCTCGCCTCGTCGTTGTACGACGAATGCGCCGCGTTGATCCCCACGCCGGGAGCGGAGATATCCGGCTTGAGGCCGTACGTCCGGTCCAGCGGCCCCATGCTGGAGAAGGCGGCCCGTTCGTCTGCCTTGTCCACCGCGCCCACGGTCAGCGCCGAGGCCGCGGAGCCGGGCGTGCCGATCGTGCCCGCGCCGTAGCTGTTGCCCGCCGCGATCACGAACAGCGTGCCGTGCTGCTTCGACAGATTGTCCACCGCCTGGGCCATCGGGTCGGCTCCGCCGTCGGGCACGTCACTGCCCAGGCTCATGCTGACGACCTTCGCCCGGGCCGCGGCCCACTCCATGCCCGCGATGATCCACGAGTCCTGGCCATAGCCGTTGTCCGCGAGCACCTTGCCGATGAGCAGGTCCGCAGCGGGGGCGACGCCCTTGTTCGCGCCGTCCGAGGCGGCGCCGGTGCCCGCGACCGTGGAGGCGACGTGGGTGCCGTGGCCGTTGACGTCCTTGACCTCCTCGCCGGGCACGAAGCTGGCGGACTCCGTGATGCGGCCCTGGAGGTCGGGATGGGTGCCGTCGACGCCGGTGTCGAGCACGGCGACCTTGACGCCCTTGCCGTCGTAGCCGGCGGCCCATGCCTGCGGGGCGCCGACCTGCGGCACGCTCTCCTTCAGCGAGACCCTGGCCTTGCCGTCGAGCCAGACCTTGGCGATGCCGCCCGATCTGGCCGCGGGGGCGTCGATCGTGTTCCAGAACGGGCGCGGATCGGCCCCGACCTGAAGCGCCGCGCCCTTGACGCTGGGCAGCGGCCTGATCACCTCGGCGCCGGTCGTCGAGCGGGGCGTGGGGCCCGAGTAGGTGACGATCAGCGGCGGCGTGCCCTGGTAGCCCATGGCCGCCAGGCCCGCGACGTCGAACAACCGCCCGTCGAGCCGCTCGGCCGCGATCAGCGGCACGGCCTCGTCGGGCAGCACGTAGACCTTCCCGTCGGTCTGGAGGACCTGGACGCCGCCCTGCGCGCCGTCCGGCCGGTCCACGGTGACGGTGTCCCGGCCGCCCGGGCCGTCCACGTAATGGACCCGGTCGCCGGTGATGAGGGTGATCTCCGTCTCTTGGGGCGCGGGCTCCCGGGGTGTCGGCTCCCGGGAGTCCGCGTGCGCGGCCGTCGGTGCGGCTAACGCCGTCGCCGCGAGCGCCGCGGCGGCCAGCGTTCTGGCGGGGAAAGTGAGGGGCATGCGGTGGATTCCACTCCTCCCGCCATGCCCCGGGGAAGGTCATTCACGTGGCGGGAACCCGCCCTGGCGGGAGCCCGTCAGACGTTGCGGCGGTACTGGCCTCCCGCTTCGAACAGGGCGTCGGTGATCTGACCGAGCGAGCAGTGGCGGGCGGCCTCCATCAGCACCTCGAACGCGTTGCCGTCCGACATCGCCACCTCGCGCAGCCGTGCCAGCTGTGCGGGGGTCTCCGAGAGGTTGCGCTCGTGGAAGGCCTGGAGCCGGTCGAGCTGCGAGCGCTTCTCCTCCTCGGTGCCCCTGGCCAGCTCCAGCGTGTGCGGCGCCGGTTCGTCGAGCTCCTTCGTGAACGTGTTCACGCCGATGATCGGCAGCGAGCCGTCGTGCTTGCGCATCTCGTACAGCATGGACTCGTCCTGGATCTTGCCGCGCTGGTAGCCGGTCTCCATCGCGCCCAGCACACCGCCCCTGTCCGACAGGCGCTCGAACTCGGTGAGCACCGCCTCCTCCACCAGGTCCGTCAGCTCCTCGATGATGAACGAGCCCTGCAGCGGGTTCTCGTTCCTGGCCAGGCCCCATTCGCGGTTGATGATGAGCTGGATCGCCATGGCGCGGCGGACCGAGTCGGCCGTCGGGGTGGTGACGGCCTCGTCGAAGGCGTTGGTGTGCAGGCTGTTGCAGTTGTCGTAGATGGCGATCAGGGCCTGCAGGGTGGTGCGGATGTCGTTGAAGTTCATCTCCTGGGCGTGCAGGGACCGGCCCGAGGTCTGGATGTGGTACTTCAGCTTCTGCGAACGCTCGGCGGCGCCGTAGCGCTCCCGCATGGCCACCGCCCAGATGCGGCGGGCCACCCGCCCGAGCACGCTGTACTCGGGGTCCATGCCGTTGGAGAAGAAGAACGACAGGTTCGGCGCGAAGTCGTCGATGTTCATGCCGCGGGCCAGATACGCCTCCACGTACGTGAACCCGTTGGCCAGGGTGAAGGCGAGCTGGCTGATCGGGTTGGCGCCGGCCTCGGCGATGTGGTAGCCGGAGATCGAGACCGAGTAGAAGTTACGCACGCCGTTCCGGATGAACCACTCCTGGATGTCGGCCATCATCCGCAGGCTGAACTCGGTGGAGAAGATGCAGGTGTTCTGGCCCTGGTCCTCCTTGAGGATGTCGGCCTGGACGGTGCCGCGGACGGTGGCCAGCGTGCGGGCCCGGAGCTCCGCGGCCTCCTCAGGCGTGGGCTCCCGGCCGTCGTGCTCACCGCGGAAACGATCGAGTGCCTGGTCGATGGCGGTGTTGAGGTAGAAGGCCAGGATCGTGGGCGCGGGGCCGTTGATCGTCATGGACACCGACGTGTTGGGCGCCGACAGATCGAACCCGTCGTAGAGCACCTTCATGTCGTCGAGGGTCGCGATCGATACCCCGGAGGTGCCGACTTTTCCGTAAATGTCGGGACGGGGGTCGGGGTCGTGGCCATACAACGTCACCGAGTCGAACGCCGTCGACAGCCGGGTCGCCGGCTGGCCCCGCGACAGCAGCTTGAAGCGGCGGTTGGTGCGGAACGGGTCGCCCTCGCCCGCGAACATCCTGGTCGGATCCTCGTCCTCACGCTTGAACGAGAACACGCCGGCCGTGAACGGGAACGTTCCTGGAAGGTTCTCGCTCCGCAGGAAACGCAGCAGGTCGCCGTGGTCGGTGTAGCGGGGCAGGGCCACGCGGGGCACGCGGTTGCCCGAGAGCGTCTCGCGCCAGAGCGGGGTGTGGATCTCGCGGTCGCGTACCTTCACGACCAGCTCGTCGGCGGTGTAGCGCTCCTTGACGGCCGGCCAGGTGTCGATCAGGGTGCGGCACTCGTCGGTGAGCTCGTGGTCGGCCCGGGCGTGCAGGTCCTTGAGCCGGTCGTCGCTCATGAGCTGCTGGACGGCGGCCAGCTGCTGGCGACGGCGCGCCACCTCCGCCTGGGCCAGGGTCTCGGCGTGGTAGGCGCGGACGGCCTCGGCGATCTCGGCCAGGTAGCGGGACCTGGCGGGCGGCACGATCGCCGCCGAGACCTGCGAGGTGCGCCCGGACACCTGCGGCAGCAGGCCGGGGCCCGCGTCCTCCAGCAGGAGACCCTTGAGGTGGTGGTAGAGGGCCGTGACGCCGGCGTCGTTGTAGCGGGCGGCGATGGTGCCGAAGACGGGCATGTCCTCGGGCCTGGCGCCGAACGCCTCGCGGTTGCGTACGAGCTGGCGGCGCACGTCGCGCAGGGCGTCCTCCGCGCCGCGCCGCTCGTACTTGTTGATCACGACGGCCTCGGCGAAGTCCAGCATGTCGATCTTCTCGAGCTGGGAGGCCGCGCCGAACTCGGGGGTCATCACGTAAATGGGCACGTCCACGTGGGGAACGATGCCGGCGTCGCCCTGGCCGATGCCCGGCGTCTCGACGATCACCAGGTCGTAGCCGGCCGCCCGGCAGGCGTTGATCACCTCATCGAGGCAGGCGGGCACCTCATTGGCGGCGCCCCTGGTGGCGAGGGAGCGGAAGTAGACCTGGGGGCCCAGGCTGTTCATGCGGATGCGGTCGCCGAGCAGCGCCCCGCCGCCGCGCCTGCGGGTGGGGTCGATGGCGATGACGGCGATGCGCAGCTTGTCGTCGTTGTCGACGCGGAACCTGCGGACGAGCTCGTCGGTGAGCGAGGACTTGCCCGAGCCGCCCGTGCCCGTGATGCCCAGCACTGGCGCGCGCTTGTCCGCCGTCAGCCCCTCGATCCCCCGGCCGCTCTCGATGAGCGTGATCGCCCGGGCCAGCGCCGCCTGGTCGCCGGCGACCACCGCCTCCGCCGCGGGCGGGTCGCCCAGCTCGACGTCGCAGTCCTCGATCAGCTTGTTGATCATGCCGGGCAGGCCGTACCGCTGGCCGTCCTCGGGCGAGAAGATGCGGGTGACGCCGCGCTCGTGCAGCAGCTCGATCTCCTCGGGCACGATCACGCCCCCGCCGCCGCCATAGACCTTCACGTGCCCCGCGCCGCGCTCACGCAGCAGCTCCACCAGGTAGGTGAAGAACTCGACGTGCCCGCCCTGGTAGGAGCTGATCGCCACACCCTGGACGTCCTCCTGGATGGCGGCCGTGACGATCTCCTCGACCGAGCGGTTGTGCCCGAGGTGGATCACCTCGGCGCCCTGCGACTGGAGAATGCGCCGCATGATGTTGATCGCCGCGTCGTGCCCGTCGAACAGGGCCGCGGCGGTCACGAAACGGACGGGGTGTACCGGGACGTGCACGCCTGATCACTCCTTCGTGAGGGCTCTCTCTTCGAAGATACTAGGACGTCCTACTATTTCCCAAGGACGTCCGGGGTAGGGGACCCGCCGAGGAGGTGACGCCGGATGCGCGCACTGACGTTTGCGCCAGGCCACAAGGGAACGCTCGACGTGCGAGACGTGCCCGATCCCGAGCCCGGCAAGGGCGAGTTGCTCGTCCAAGGGCTCGCGCTGGGCATCTGCGGGACCGACCGGGAGCTGGCGGATGCCGAGTACGGCTGGCCGCCGCCGGGCGAGGAGCGAATGATCATCGGGCACGAGTCGCTCGGCCGGGTGCTGGAAGTGCCGGAAGGCTCCGCGTTCTCCCCCGGCGACCTGGTGGTCGGCGTCGTACGCCGGCCCGATCCCGTGCCGTGCGGGGCATGCCGGCGCGGCGAATTCGACATGTGCCGCAATGGCCGCTACACCGAGCGCGGCATCAAGGAGCTCGACGGGTACGCCAGCGAGCGCTGGACCATCGAGGCCGCGTACGCGGTGCGCCTGGACCCGTCGCTGGAGCGTGTCGGCATGCTGATGGAGCCGGCGTCGATCGTGGCCAAGGCGTGGGAGCAGATCGAGCGGATCGGCTCTCGAGCCTGGTTCGAACCGCGCACGCTGCTCGTGACCGGGGCGGGGCCGATCGGGCTGCTGGCCGCGCTGATAGGGCAGCAGCGGGGGCTGGAGGTGCACGTGCTCGACCGGGTTCCGGAAGGGCTCAAGTCGCAGCTGGTGAACGATCTGGGCGGGACGTACCACTCGGCGTCGTCGCTGGCGGCGTTCGCCTCTGACAAACCGGACATCATCATCGAGTGCACCGGGGTGGGGCAGCTCGTCATGGACGCCATGATCACCACGGCGCCGGCGGGCATCCTCTGCTTGTGCGGCCTCTCGCCCGGCGGCCGTACGCACCGGGTGGACGCCGGTGTCATCAACCGGGACATCGTGCTGGAGAACGACGTGGTCTTCGGCACCGTCAACGCCAACCAGCGGCACTACAGGGATGCGGCCGCGGCGCTGGCCAAGGCGGATCCTGGCTGGTTGGAGCGGCTCATCACGCGGCGGGTGCCGCTGGAGCACGCCCTGGACGCCTTCGAGCCCGGAGGAGACGACGTCAAGGTCGTCATCGATCTCGCCTCGTAGCCCGGCGACACTCCCATCGCCTCCCCGTGTAAGACCCCAGCCGGGTGGCTCAGGTGGGGTCGTAGGGCTTGCGCCGGGTGGGGGTGGAGTGCCGGGTGGCCGCATGCCCCGAGCCGGCCGTGAGGCGGGCCTTGGAGGATCGGCCAGGTTGGGTGGACTGCGTGGCGGCGCGTGTCTTGGCGGCGCCCGCCAGCGCCTTCGACGCTCCCACCGACGCCTTCTCGCGAGGCTTGTCCTCATCCGGCAGAGAGAGCATGCCGTGGGACGAGGGGCGGGTCGCCGGCTTCTCCGTGCGCCGGCCGGTTGGCGCGTTCCATGGCCGGAGCCAGGTGAGGCGGCGGTGCGTACCGCGGCGGCGGCCGGTGACGCGTAAGGAGAGCACGATGGTCATGAGCACCATGGCGGCCAGCAGCGCGGGCGGCGTGCCTAACACGTCCAGTGGCGAACCCGGCGCGGGTTCGGCCCGCGGCGTCGAGATGAAGGGCCGCTCCGTGGCGCGGATCTCGTCAGGCCTCTCGGCGGCAGCGGCCTTGACCAGCCGTGGCACGCCGTACCCGACCACCTTGTCGGCCTCCCGGGTCTTGCGCTTGAGCCAGACGCGGTCGACGTTGGCCTCGATCGTGTGGATCTTCTTGCCCTCGACGCGCTCCACGACCCCGACGTGGTCGATGCCCTTGTAGCTCTTGCCGCCGCGCCAGTCGAAGAAGACAAGGGCGCCGGGCTCGGGCTGCTGCGTCCAGGCGCCCTGCTTGATGAACCAGGCGGCGTGCGACGGCGTCCAGGCGAACTCGCCGACATATTGGGTCAGGCCCGCCTTGTCGGCCGCCCAGGCCAGGAACATGTCACACCATGGCGCATTGCGGTACTGGGTGTCTTGGACGCGATCCGCGTACCACTGGCCGAACTTGGTGAACTGGCCGCCTTTCTCCTTATAGCCGAGTTCCTGCTGTACCGTTTCCAGCAGCTCGTCAGCGATCGGGTCCAGGGTGACTCCTCCCAGAAAACCGGCAAATCACGATGGACTGTAATAGCGCCGTCAAGAAATTGCGCAGCTGACCGGGAAAGTGTCTTGAAATGAGTTGAAATATCGGCTAAGTGACTGGTGAGACACCTGGGACTATCGATGACTCACGTTAGGAGCCGGCACCAACGCGATAGACGGACACGTCCCCCGCGCCCGGCGCGACCACGTCGGCCACGATCACGGTGACGTTGTCGGGCGACCCGCCTTCGTTGGCCAGATCGATGAGCCGCTGGACGGCCGCCGCCGGGTCTGCCACCGTGGTCAGCACCTCGTGCAGGACCTCGGGCCCGAGGACCGTCGTCAGCCCGTCGGAGCAGAGGAGGTAGCGATCATCAGGCTCGGCCTCGCGCAGCGCCATGTCGGGCTCGGCCCTGCCCTCGCTGCCCAGCACCCGCAACACCATCGAACGCCGGGGATGCACGGCGGCTTGATCCTCCGTGATCCGCCCTTCGTCCACCATCGACTGCACCAGTGTGTGATCCTTGGTCATCTGATAGAGAGCACCATCACGCAACAGGTATCCGCGGGAGTCACCAAGATGAGCCAGGGCGAACCGGTAGCCGTCCCACAACATGGCGGTCACCGTGGTCCCCATCCCCCGGCGCGCGGGGTCGATGTCGGCCAGCTCGACCAACCGGCGCCCAGCCTCCTGCACGGCCCCCTCCAGCGCCACCTCCAGGTCGGCGCCGGTCTCGGGAAGCGTGGCATCCAGCTCGCGCATGACGGAGATGGCGGCCGAGCTCGCCAGCTCGCCGGCCGCGTGTCCGCCCATCCCATCGGCCACCACGAGCAACCGGCCGCTCGCATAGCCGGAATCCTCGTTCTGCTCCCTGCGGCGGCCCACGTCTGATCCGGCGGCATAGCGGATGTTGTGCTTCATACCTTGCAGTAAATCATTGGTTGAAAGACTTCACAAGCAGATGCGCTGAAGACTCTTGTGAACTACTGTGGGCTCCATGAGCCACGACCCGACCGTCAACGCCGGGGACATCGCCCGGCTCGCCGGTGTCGGGCGGGCCGCGGTGAGCAACTGGCGCCGCCGCCACGACGACTTTCCCCAGCCCGTTGGCGGAACCGCCAACCAGCCGCTGTTCTCACTGCGCCAGGTGGAGTCCTGGCTGCGCCGCTATGGGAAGTCCTACCAGGTCTCCCTGGGAGATCGGGTGTGGCAACGCCTGAAAGCCGCCGGAGATTTGCGGCTGGGCGAGTTGGTGGCCCAGGCAGGAGCCCTGCTGACCGGTCATCAAGGAGCCCTGGGCGACGGCGGGGGCTCCCCTGAGGAGTCCGGTCGTGATCCGGCGCAGGCCGGCGCCGGGCCGCGGCCGGCCGGCGTCAAGGGGGGCCTGGATCCCGAGTCGGCCGAGCTCGTGATGGAGCTGGCCGACCGGCACGACCCGCTGACCGCGTACGAGTTCCTGTGCGAGCGTTACCTCGAGTCCCACTCCCGGCAGCTCTCGGTCACCCGCGAAGACGTGGCCGAGCTGATGGTCCGGCTCGTGCGCGCGGAGGGCTCGACGGTCCTCGACCCCGCCTGCGGGGTCGGCACGCTGCTGCTGACCCCCGCCGGCCCGGCGCGCGTGCTGGGACAGGAGCTCAGCGAGACCTCGGCCGCCATCGCCGCCTCCAGGCTCAGGCTGCGCGGCATCGACGCCGAGATCGTGGCCGGCGACGCGATGCGACACGACGGCTTCGCCGGTGAGCGGGCCGACGCGGTGGTGTGCGACCCGCCGTTCAATGAGCGGGCCTGGGGCTACGAGGAGCTGACCGGCGACCCGCGCTGGGAGTACGGCCTGCCGCCACGCGGCGAGCCCGAGCTGGCCTGGGTGCAACACTGCCTCACGCACGTCAAGCCCGGCGGCCTGGTCGCCATCCTGATGCCCCCTGCCGCCGCGAGCCGCAAGGCGGGCCGCCGCATCCGCGCCAACCTGCTGCGTGCCGGCGCGTTGCGTGCCGTCGTGGCGCTGCCGGGCTCGGACCTGTGGCTGCTGCGCCGTCCGGCCGCGGGCGAGCGGCCGCCGTCCGAAGTGCTCATCCTCGACGCCACCGCCGACCTCGGGAGCGTGGAGCCGGCCTGGCAGGCTTACCTGGAGGACCGTTCCGACCAGACCGTGCGCATCATCGACCTGCTGGCCGACGAGGTCGACATGACCCCGGCCCGGCACCAGCGCCGCGACGACGTCGGCCGGGCCTTCGCCGAGGCACGTGACCGCTTCCTCGCGGCCGCCGCCGTGCCACCCGACCTGAAAGTCCTGGAGCAGCCACTCGACCAGCCCGCCACGACGCTGGGCGACCTGATCAAGGAGGGCCTGGTAACCACGTCGCAGGCCCCGCCCAAGATGACCGCCGACGGCGGCGACGTCCCGGTCCTGACGGCGGACGACGTGCTCAACGGCACGCCGCCGTCCGGCTCCACGACCACGCAGCAGGGCCTGATCATTATCCGCCCCGGCGACGTGGTGGCCTCCTACTCCAGCGTGCGCGTGATGGCCGACGGCGGCGCGGTGCTGGGCGCGCACCTGACGCTCTACCGGGTGGACTCCCGCCGGCTGGATCCGGACTTCCTGGCCGGCTACCTGCGGGCTGCCGGCGGCCGGGCCACGACCGGCTCCAGCAGGTTCGACGTGCGCCGCACTCGCCTGCCGCGGCTGTCGCTCAAGGAGCAGAAGGCGTACGGCGAGGCCTTCCGCCAGCTCGCCGTGCTCGAAGACGCCATCCGCGAGACCTCGACGCTGGGGCAGACGCTGATCAGACTGGGTCTCGACGGCCTGGCCGACGGCCACCTGCACCCGCAGTCCTGACGGTGTAGTTTTTCCCGAAAGGCTGCGGGGAGGGGCGAATGGTCATCGGCGACCGATATGAGCTCGACGACCTCCCTCTAGGTCAAGGCGGCATGGGCGCCGTCTACGCCGGCCATGACCGCCACCTGGACCGCCGGGTGGCGGTGAAGCTGCTCAGGCTCCCCGGCGGCCCTGATCACGAGCTGGAGAGCCGGTTCATCCGTGAGGCCCGCATCCTGGCCAGGCTGGAGCATCCCGGCGCGCCCGTGCTTTACGACTTCGGCACCCACGAGCAGCGGCTCTACCAGGTGATGCAGTTCATCGAGGGTGTGACGGTGGCCGACGTGGTCAGCGAGCACGGCCCGCTGCCCGTGCCGTGGGCGGCCGCCATCGCGGCCCAGGCGTGCGCGGTGCTGTCGGCGGCGCACGCCCTGGCGATCTGCCATCGCGACCTCAAGCCGACGAACCTCATGCTCTGCCCGGACGGCAGCGTGAAGGTGCTGGACTTCGGCCTGGCCATGCTGCGGGACGCGGACGTCACCACGTTCACCAGGATCGGGCAGATCCTCGGGACGCCCGCGTACATGGCGCCCGAGCAGATCCAGCACGGCGTCGCCGAGCCGCGCAGCGACCTGTACTCGCTCGGCTGCGTCCTGCACGAGATGCTGACGGGCCACCAGTTGTTCACCGGCCCCACCGACTACGTGGTCTTCGAGAAGCAGGTCAAGGAGCGCCCGCCGGCCGTTCCCGGCATCCCCGCCGAGCTGAGCACGCTGCTGGCGCAACTGCTGGAGAAGCAGCCGGACGACCGGCCCGCGGACGCGAACGAGCTGTACCAGCGGCTCGACCCGTTCGCCGTCGAGCTGCCCATGCTGCCCGGCTTCCTGACCAAGGCGCCGAGCCCCGGCCGCATGTACGCCCGCATGGCGGGCCGCGCCCTCAGCGGCTGAACCACGCCGCGCATTCCTCGGCGTATGCCCGGAACCTAGGCGTGAACGCGCTCTCTCACGTAACGCCGATCGTTATCTAGGTCCCTTGACAGGGGCCCATCTGTCCCGGGAATCTCTTGAGAGAGCGCTCTCTCACCTAGAAACCTCAGACTCCTGCACAGGAGGGTTCCATGACCCCTCGGATCCGGCTCGCCGTGCCCCTGCTCGCCGCCGCCCTGCTCACGGCCGCGTGCGGCGGCGGAGGGAACACCGCCACCCAGACGAGCTCCAAGCCGGGAGAGAAGATCAAGCTGACCGTCGGCCTCTTCGGCGACTTCGGCTTCAAGCCGCTCTATGAGGAGTACAAGAAGACCCACCCCAACATCGAGATCGTCGAGAACGTCACCCAGTTCAACGATCACCACACCAACCTGGTCAAGCGGCTGGCCACGAACGCGGGCGCGGGGGACGTCCAGGCGGTCGAGGTCGGCTACATCAGCACGTTCACGGCGCAGCCCGGCAAGTTCGTCGATCTCCAGCAGTACGGGCTCGACCAGCGCAAGGCCGACTACCTGGACTGGAAGTGGCAGCAGGGCCTGAGCAAGGACGGCACGCAGGTGCTCGGACTCGGCACCGACGTCGGCGGACTGGCCATGTGCTACCGCAAGGACCTGTTCGACAAGGCCGGGCTGCCGACGGACCGGACCGAGGTGGCGGCGCTCTGGCCGACGTGGGAGCAGTACATCGCGACCGGCAAGAAGTTCGCGGCGGCCGACATGGCCGGCGCGAAGTTCGTGGACTCCCCCGGTGAGATCTTCCGCGCCATGGTCAACCAGGCGCCGATCGGCCTGTACGACGCCCAGGACAACATCATCGTGGCCTCCAACCCTGACGTGAAGAAGGCCTGGGACCTGTCCAACCAGCTCACCCAGGAGGGCCTGACCGCCAAGCTCGCGGCCTTCTCACCGCCGTGGAACACCGGCTTCGCCAAGGGCTCGTTCGCCACGATCATCTGCCCGGCCTGGATGACCGGCTTCATCCAAGAGCAGGCCAAGGACGCCTCCGGCAAGTGGGACATCGCAACCGTGCCCGGCGGCTCGGGCAACAGCGGCGGCTCGCACCTGATGGTGCCCAAGCAGAGCAAGCACCCGAAGGAGGCGGCCGAGCTGATCAACTTCCTGACCTCCAAGGAGAATCAGGCCAAGGTCTTCAAGGAGGAAGGAACGTTCCCGTCCATCCCGGCCCTGTACGACGACCCGTCGATCCAGAACTTCACCAAGCCGTTCTTCGGCGACGCCCCCATCGGCAAGATCTACTCCGAGGCCGCCAAGGCGCTCAAGCCGCAGCACCTCGGCCCCAAGGAAGGCGACGTCCGCGTGGCCATCGGCAACGGGCTCGGCCGCGTCGAGCAGGGCAAGCAGACCCCGGACGAGGCGTGGGCGCAGGTGCTCGAGGACGTCAAGAAGATCAAATGAGCACCCTTCCCCTCGCTCTCACGCGACGGCGTAGGCGCAGCGTGCGGCACACCCTCGACGTGAGGGTGTCGCCGTACGCCTACGTGGCGCCGTTCTTCCTGCTGTTCTGCGCCTTCGGGCTGTTCCCGCTGGTCTACACGGCCTGGGTGAGCCTGCACGAGTGGACGCTGCTGTCGGAGACGCAGGAGTTCGTCGGGCTGGGCAACTTCTCGGCGCTGCTGGCCGACGCGTACTTCTGGAACGCCACCTTCAACACGCTGTCCATCGGCGTGCTGTCGACCGTGCCGCAGCTGGCGCTGGCCATCTGGCTGGCGCACCTGCTCAACCGGCGGCTGCGCTTCCAGACGTTGTTCCGCGTGTCGTTGCTGCTGCCGAACGTCACGAGCGTCGTGGCAGTCGTGGTGATCTTCAGCCAACTGTTCGGCCGCGACTTCGGAATGATCAACTGGGTGCTGTCGTGGTTCGGCGTCGGGAACATCGACTGGGCGGCGGGCACCGCGACCTCACACCTCGCCCTGTCCGTGATGATCATGTGGCGCTGGACCGGCTACAACGCGCTCATCTTCCTGGCCGCCATGCAGGCCGTCCCGCGCGAACTGTACGAGGCCGCCACGCTGGACGGCGCGAGCACCTTCAAGCAGCTGCGCAGCATCACGATCCCGATGATCCGGCCGACGATCGTCTTCGTCGTCATCGTCTCCACGATCGGCGCCATGCAGATCATCGCCGAGCCCATGTTGTTCGGGCAGAGCAGCGGCGGCGGGGGCGGCATCGCCACCGGCGGCCCCGACCGGCAGTTCCAGACACTCGCGTTGTTCGTCTACGAGCAGGGCTTCGCGAACTCGACGTTCGACTTCGGCTACGCCTCGGCCGCCTCGTGGCTGATGTTCCTGGCCGTGGTGGTCGTCGCCGGGATCAACTTCCTGATCACCCGCCGGGTGAAGGGCGGGCTGGTATGAGGTTGCGTTATCTGACCCTGACCGCCGTGGCGTTCTTCTCGGCCTTCCCGCTGTACTACAGCGTCGTGGTGGCCTCCAGGCACAACTCGGCGCTGGCTCAGGTGCCGCCGCCGCTGATCCCCGGCGGGAACTTCTTCGCCAACGTCTCCCGTGTCTTCGACACCGTCCCGTTCGGCCTCGCGCTGGTCAACTCCGTCATCGTGGCGGGGTCGATCTCGATCGCCGTGATGTTCTTCTCGACGCTGGCGGGGTTCGCCTTCGCCAAGCTGACGTTCAGGGGCAGGAACATCATGCTGGTGATCACGGTCGCCACCATGATGGTCCCGGCGCAGCTCGGCATCATCCCGCTGTACATGCTCATGGTGAAGCTGGAGTGGACCGGCACCAACTACGCGTTGATCGTGCCCGCGCTGGTCAACGCGTTCGGCGTGTTCTTCATGACGCAGTATCTGTCGCGCGCGCTGCCCACCGAGCTGTTGGAGGCCGGGCGGGTGGACGGATGCTCGACGTGGGGACTCTTCTGGCACGTCGTGTTGCCCGCCGCACGGCCGGCCGCGGCGGTGCTCGGCATGCTGACGTTCATGTCGGCCTGGAACGACTACTTCTGGCCGCTGGTCGTGCTGAACCCGGACAACCCCACGGTCCAAGTGGCCTTGTCGACACTGGCCAGCGGGTACGTCAACGACTACGTGCTGGGGCTGGCCGGCACCGCGATCGGGACCCTCCCGCTCGTGGCCGTCTTCGCCCTGTTCGGCAAGCACATCATCGGCGGAATCATGCAAGGAGCGGTAAAGGGATGATCTTTCCCGAGGACTTCGTCTGGGGAGCCGCGACGGCCTCCTATCAGATCGAGGGGGCGGTCAAGGAGGACGGGCGGGGCCAGTCGATCTGGGACACCTTCTCCCACACCCCCGGGAACGTGGCCGACGGCGACACGGGTGACGTGGCGTGCGACCACTACCACCGCTACAAAGACGACATCGGGCTGATGCGCGAGCTGCGACTGGCGGCCTACCGGTTCTCGATCGCGTGGCCGCGCATCCAGCCCGACGGCGCGGGATCGATCAACCCGCGCGGGCTGGCGTTCTACGACAAGCTGGTCGATGAGCTGCTTGCCGCAGAGATTACGCCCTATGTCACGCTTTATCACTGGGATCTTCCTCAAGCCCTCGAAGACCGCGGTGGTTGGACAAATCGGGATACGGCCTATCGGTTCGCCGACTATGCCTCGGCCGTGCACGACCGGCTCGGCGACCGCGTCCGCGACTGGGCCACGCTGAACGAGCCGTGGGTCGCGGCGTACCTCGGCTACGGCAACGGCGTGCACGCGCCAGGCCGCCGCGACCCGGCCGACGCCCTGCGCTCGGCGCACCACCTGCTGCTCGGCCACGGGCTCGCCGCGCGCCGGCTGCGCCCCGGCAGCGTCATGCTGGTGGTCAATTCCGCGCCGGTGCTGACGCCCGCCCAGGTCAACGACCCTTCCGCGGTGCCGAGCGAGGCGGACGCGGACGCGGTCCACCGCATCCACGCACTGCTGACCAGGCAGTTCCTGGACCCGGCCGTGCACGGCACGTACCCGCCTGAGGTCCTGGAGGCAGCGGCGCGCAACGGCGGCACCGGCCACATCCTGGACGGCGACCTGGCGCTCATCAACGCGCCGATCGACCTGATCGGCATCAACTACTACAACCCGTGCGTCGTCGAGTCCGGGCCCGGCCTGCCCGCCGACGCGGCCTGGCCCGGCTCTGAGGACGTGCGCTTCGCCGCCGCGGACGCGCCGACGACCGCCATGGGCTGGCCGATCGTCCCCGACGGCCTGTCCCGGCTGCTGGTCCGGCTTTCCCGGGACTATCCCCAGGTCGGCCTCATGGTCACGGAGAACGGCGCGGCCTTCGACGACGTCGTGGAGGACGGGCGGGTGCACGACGCGGACCGGCTGGCGTACCTGGACGGGCACCTGCGCGAGGTGTGGCGGGCCATCGAGGCGGGCGCGCATCTACGCGGCTATCTGGTCTGGTCGCTGCTGGACAACTTCGAGTGGGCCGAGGGGTACCGGCGGCGGTTCGGCATCGTGCACGTGGACTACGCGACGCAGACCAGGGTGCTCAAGGACAGCGCTCTGTGGTACCGCGACGTCATAGGCAGGAACGGCCTGTAGATTTTTCATGTGAATCCCCTCATGAGACGCCCGACCCTGGAGGCGGTCGCCGCCCGGGCGGGGGTCTCGCGTGCCACCGCCTCCCGCGTGGTCAACGGGCAGACGACGGTGGCGCCGGACATCCGCGACGCGGTCCTGCGCGCGATCGACGAGCTGGGCTACGTGCCCAACTCGGCCGCGCGCAGCCTGGTCACCCAGCGCACCGACTCCATCGCGCTGGTCATCAGCGAGCCCGGCACCAGGGTCTTCTCCGACGACCCGTGGTTCTCCATGGCGATCAGGTCGGCGTCGGTGGAGCTGGAGGAGGCCAACAAGCAGGTCGTGCTGATGCTGGCCTCCAACGCCAGGAGCCATGCCCGGGTGGAGCGCTACATCGCGGGCGGGCACGTGGACGGGGTCATGCTGATCTCCATGCACGGCGCCGACCCGCTGCCGTCGGCGCTGTCGCGGCTGCGCGTCCCCGTCGTCTCCTACGGGCGGCCCGCCGTCCCCGTGAACATCCCCTACGTCGACAACGACAACCTGGGCGGCGCCGAGGCCGGCGTCAGGCACCTGGTGGAGCAGGGACGGCGGAGGATCGCGACGATCGCGGGGCCCCAGGACATGATCGCCGGCCAGGATCGGCTGGCCGGCTACCGCAACGTGCTGCGCGACTCCGACCTCCGCTCGATCGTGGCGGTCGGCGACTTCACTCGCGAGTCGGGCGCGGTCGCGATGCGCCAGTTGCTCGGCGACGACCCGTCGCTGGACGCCGTCTTCGTGGCCAACGACCTGATGGCGGTCGGCGCCCTGCAGTCGTTGCGCCAGGCGGGCCGCCGGGTGCCCGACGACGTGGCCGTGGTGGGCTTCGACGACATCGAGGCGGCGAAATACACCGAGCCGCCGCTGACGACGCTCAGGCACCCGGTGATCGAGCAGGCGGCGGCCATGGTCCGGCTGCTGCTCGGCCTGTTCGAGGACGGTCCCGCGGACCCCGTGATCCTGCCGACGGAGCTGGTGATCCGCGAGTCGGCTTGACTCATTGACAAATCCGGCTGTTGACGCGATCTTGTCGGTGAGCGTTGCCTGCCCGAAGGGACACCCCCACATGCGCCGGATCGTTCTCGCGTTATGCCTGCTCACGGGCCTGCTGATCGGCACGCGGCCGGCGTCGGCCGACGTCACGGGGCCGCCCGTGCTCAACGCGCCGGTGTTCAACGACCCGACCGCCGACTCGGGCGTGGCCGGTGTCCCGAGCGCGCGGCAGTCGGCCGTCATGGACCAGCTGATCAGGCTGATCAAGGCGGTGCCGGCCGGCGGGGAGATCCGCTTCGTCATGCACGAGTTCGCCCCGGGGCACCGCTCCAGTGAAGTGGCCGACGCCCTGATCTCCGCGCACGGGAGGGGCGTTCAGGTGAAAGTGATCCTCGACAGCCTGGAGAACGGCGTCAACGACGCGGTGACCACCACGCTACGTGCCGCGCTCGGCGGCTCGGAGTCGGCCGGGTCGTGGGTGATCCGCTGCGAATATCCTGACGAGTCCGCCATCGACCGCGGCTGCATCGCCAGGAACTACATGCACAGCAAGTTCGCGTTGTTCTCCAGCGTCGTGGTCAACGGCACGTCCCACGCCAACGTGGTCTTCCAGACCTCCTCGAACCTGTCCGACTGGTACCTGTACAACTCCTTCAACGACGCGTACACGTTCACGGACGCGACCGTCTACAACGCCTACCGCACGTACTTCGCGGATCTGCAGTCCGGCCGGCGCAAGGCGGTGAACCCCGGCTACTACTGGACCACGCCCACGGGGACCGCCAACCGGGCCACGTTCATGCCCAGGCCGGTCACGGATCCGGATCCCATCGTCTCCATCCTGAAGCTGATCGAGTGCAGCTACCGCGACACCGACGGCGTCACCCGGCAGACCGACATCCGCATGGCGCTGACCGCGTTCAACAAGAACCGCGTGGCGATCGCGAACGAGCTGGTCCGGCTGCGCGGCGAAAACTGCTGGATCGACATCGTCTACTACGAGAACGCCGCCGGCGCCACGTCCAAGAACGTCGACGACACGATCCGGCAGACGCTCGCGAAGGCCGTCAACGGCAGGACCATCCAGGTCACCCCGTGCCGGTTCCGCGTGGGGACGCGGGACGTGGTGACGCACAACAAGGTCATGATGATCGACGGCTTCTACGACGACGACATCACACCCCGGGTCTACACGGGAAGCGCTAACTTCACGTACATGGAGAACTCTGACGACTCCTTCGTGCGGATCTCGGGCCGCGGCATCCACAGCCAGTACCTGTCGTGGTTCTACGGTCTCCGAACGGCCTGCCGGGCGTGATCTCCCGCAGCTCGGCCGTGGCCGCCGCCGTCGCCGTGGCCGCCGGGCACGGTGTACGGGTGCGGGAGCCCGTGGTGCTCACGGACTCCTTCAACCTGCGGATCCATATGCGACCCGCGCCGATCGTGGCGCGGGTGCCGACGGTCACGGCACTCGGCCGGCCGCGGCCCGCGGACGTGCTGCGGCGCGAGCTGGAGGTCGTCTCCTACCTGTGCGGGGTGGGTGCGCCGGTGGTGCCGCCGACCGACCTGCTGCCGGCGGGGCCGCATGTGCGGGACGGGGTCGCGATGTCCTTCTGGACCCATGTCGAGCACGATCCGGGCTACACGGTCACGCCAGAGCAGGCTGGGCGAGGGCTCGCGGAGTTGCATCAGGCCCTGCGAGGGCTTCCCGGCCGGCTGCCGTACCTCTGGCCGGTGCTCGACGAGCCCGGGCGGCTGCTGCGCCTGCTCGACGGTCAGGTCGAGGCCGGCGTGCTGGAGCTGCTGCGCGACGCCTGCGCCGGGCTGGCAGGTCTGGTGGAGGGGGCGGCGGCGCAGGCGGTGGAGGCGCCCGCGCAGGTCGTGCACGGCGACGCGCACCCGGGTAACTTGCTCGCCACCTCCTCCGGGCTGCTGTGGAACGACTTCGAGGAGACCATGGCCGCGCCCGTCGGGTGGGATCTGGCGTGCCTGCTCCGCACGACCAGGCTCGACGGGCGGGCGGCCGTGCGGGCCTACGGCGCCGACCCCGACGATCCGGGGTTGCGGGCCTTCCTTGCGGCACGCGGGCTGCAGGGCACGCTGTGGATGCTGGTCAGGGCGCTGCGGTTCCCCTCGGAGGCCGGTTCGGCACGCGCGGCGCTGGAGGCCTGGCTTCGGGACCCGAGCGGCGCCACCCGTTGATCAGACGGGGACCACACCGCCTTGAGGGCCGAGGAAGTAGCCGCCGGTGACGTCCAGGACGTGGCCGGTGATCCAGCGGGAGTCCTCCCCGGCGAGCAGGGCCACGGCGTCGGCGATGTCCTCGGGGCGGCCGATGCGACCCAGCGCGGTGACGTCGGTGACCTGCCGCTCGCCCACGCCGTCGTGGTCGTCGCGGAGCCAGGCGTTCATGTCGGTCTCCGTGACGCCCGGGGAGACGGTGTTCACGGTGATGTTCCTGGCGCCGAGGATGGGAGCCAGGCTGAAGCCGAGGGTGTCGAGTGCGCCCTTGGTCATGGAGTAGACGAGGTCGGGGAGGGCGATACGGACGACGGCCGAGGAGATGTTGATGATCCGGCCGCCGTCGTTCAGCAGCGGCAGGGAGCGTTCGATGATGAAGTACGGCGCCCGCACGTTCACGGCGAAGACCTGGTCGAAACGCTCCTCCGTCACCGTGCCCAGGGTCCCGGCCAGGATGGCCGCGTTGTTCACCACGATGTCCAGGCGCTCTTCCCTGATCCCCTCGAACAAGGCGTCGACGCCGTCCTCGAAGGCGGCCCGCACCGCGTACGCCTCCCCGCCCGCCCGCTCGATCGCCACCACCGTCTCCTTGGCGAGGTCGTCGTTGCGTGCGTAATGGACGATCACGCGGGCGCCGTCGGCGGCGAGTCGGAGGGCGATGGCACGTCCGATTCCGCGCGAGGCCCCGGTTACCAGTGCGGTCTTTCCTGACAGATCACTCATGTCTTCATCGTGGGGCGCGACTCGCGTACCCGTCCAAGACCGGCTGTTATAGCTTTTTGCTATGGATGCCCATATCCGGGATCTGCGGTATTTCGTGGCGGTCGCGGAGGAGCTGAGCTTCACGCGGGCGGCCGCCGAGCGGCTGTTCATCTCGCAACCCTCATTGAGCAGGCAGATCAGGCAGCTGGAGCTGTCCATGCGGGCGAAGTTGTTCGAGCGTGACCGGCGTACAGTAGCGCTGACCGCCGCAGGAGCCGCACTGCTGCCGCTGGCCCGCCAGATCATCGAGCAGTGGGAGGGCGCGCAGCGTGCGGTGGCGGCGGCACGCGAGGACCGGATCCTGGTGGTGGGGTTCCAGACGCGGATCGGGCGTGGGCTCGTGCCGTCCATCACGGCCGCCCTGCCCGAGTGGGATCTGCGCTTCCGCCAGGTGCCGTGGGGCGACCCCACCGTGGGCCTGGGCGACGGGCAGGTCGACGTGGCCGTCGCCTGGCTGCCCATGCCCGGTGGAGGGGACTACTCCTGGACGGTCGTGAGCACGGAGGACCGGTGGGTGGCGCTGCCTGCCGGGCACCGGCTCGCCTCCCAGGCCGAGGTCGAGTTCGCCGAGCTCACCGGGGAGACGTTCGTGGCGCTGCCGGTCACAGCCGGGCCCATGCGGGACTTCTGGCTGGCCAACGATCAGCGCTCCGCGCCGGCCGTGGTGGGGGCGGAGGCGGAGACCGCCGAGGAGGCGTTCGAGCTCGTCGCCTCGGGGCGGGCCGTGGTGCTGGTGTCGGCCGGGAACGCCGAGCTCTACCGCCGGGACGACGTGGTCTGCCGCCCGGTCGCCGGGCTGCCGCCGAGCAGACTGGCCGTTGTCTGGCGGCGCGACGATCGTCGGCGGGCCGTGCGAGCGTTGGTGGAGAAATTCGTCAGCTGCATGTGCGCGTCGCCTTAGCACCCGTCATCGCCGGCGAGCCAGGCCGTGGTGTCACGGGGGAGGGCACCGTCCTCCAGCGGGCCGCTGGTCAGGACGACCTGGCCCGGCGGCAGGCGCACCGGGCCGGGACCCAGGTTGACGACGCAGGTGAGGTCCGAGTCGCGGTGGAAGGCCAGGACCTGCTCGCCCAGCGGCAGCCAGGTGAGAGTCCCGTCCCCCAGCGACTCCCGGCGGATCCGCAGCGCCGTGCGGTACAGGTTGAGCATCGAGCCCAGGTCCGCACGCTGGGCCTCGGCCGTCAGCTTGCGCCAGCCCTCGGGTTGCGGGAGCCAGGGCGTGCCGGCGCCGAAGCCGAACGGCGGCTCCTCTCCCGACCAGGGCAGCGGGACCCGGCAGCCGTCCCGGCCGGGGTTGGTCCCGCCGGACCTGGCGTACATCGGGTCCTGGCGCAGCTCGTCCGGAAGGTCCTCCACCTCCGGTAGCCCCAGCTCCTCCCCCTGGTAGACGTAGACCGAGCCGGGCAGCGCCATCGACAACAACGCGGCCGCGCGGGCGCGGCGGTAGCCCAGCTCCAGATCGGACGGGGCGCCGTGGAGCCGGCCGCCGTGCGCGAACGCGGTGTCGGCGCGCCCGTAGCGGGTGACCGGCCTGGTCACGTCGTGGTTGGACAACACCCAGGTCGGCGGGGCGCCGATGGGGGTGTGGGTGGCCAGGGTCAGGTCGATCACGCGGCGCAGCTCGGCCGCCTCCCACGGGCAGGACAGGAAGTCGAAGTTGAACGCCGTGTGCAGCTCGTCGGGGCGCAGATAGCGGGCGAAACGCTCCTGGTCGGGGAGCCAGAGCTCGCCGATCAGGACCCGCTCGCCGTACTCGTCGGCCACCTCGCGCCACCGGCGGTAGACGTCGTGAACCTCGTCGAGGTCTTCGTACGCGCTGTCGGACTTGAACAGCAGGGCCGCCGAGTCGATGCGGAAGCCGTCCACACCGCGGTCGAACCAGAACCGCAGCACGTCCTCGAACTCCCGGTGCACGTCCGCGTTGGCCCAGTTGAAGTCCGGCTGTTCGGGGGCGAACAGGTGCAGGTACCACTGCCCGTCGGGCACCCGCGTCCACGCCGAGCCGCCGAAGATCGACTGCCAGTCGTTCAGCGGCTCGTCGGCGAACCAGAACCGGTCTCTGGCCGCTGGGTTCGCCAGCGCCTCTTGGAACCAGGCGCTCCGCGTCGAGCTGTGATTCGGCACCACGTCGATGATGACCTTGATGTCGAGCTCGTGCGCCTCCTCGATGAACCGCTCGGCCTCGGCCAGCGTGCCGAAGACCGGCTCGATGTCCCGATAGTCGGCCACGTCGTAGCCGCCGTCGGCCATCGGCGACGGATACCACGGGTTGAGCCAGATCGCGTCGATCCCGAGGTCCTTCAGGTAGGGCAGGCGGGAGCGCAGGCCGGCGAGGTCGCCCACGCCGTCTCCGTTCCCGTCTGCGAAGCTCCGCAGGTAGACCTGGTAGATCGCGGCCCCCCGCCACCACGTTTGCGACATGCGCTCATCCCTTGATGCTTCCGGCGGTCAGGCCCGCCATGATGTGCCGTTGGAAGACGAAGAAAACGATGATCATGGGGATACTGGCGATGACCAGACCGCCCATGACCTGGTTCTGGGTTACCGCCCCGGCCGTCTGCGACAGGCCCACGCTGATCGTCATCTTCTCGCTGTCGGTCATGACCAGCAGCGGCAGGACGAAGTCCTTGAACGCGGTGACGATCGTGAAGATGGACACCACACCGAGGATTGGCCTGGAGACCGGCAGCACGACCGACCACAGGACCCGCAGCGGCCCCGCCCCGTCGATCTGCGCCGCCTCGATCAGCTCTCGCGGGATGGAGTCGAAGAACCGCTTGAGCAGGAAGATGTTGAAGCCGTTGGCCGCCGCGGGGAACCACAACCCCCATGGATTGTTGAGCAATCCCAGGTCCACGATCGTCACATAGAGCGGGATGAGGATCACCATCGGCGGGATCATCAGCGTGGCCAGCATCGCGCCGAGGATGACGTTGCCGAACATGGGCCGCAGCTTCGACAACGCGTAAGCGGCCGTGACGTCCACCGCCATGCAGAACAGCCAGGCTCCCAACGAGTAGTAGGCGGTGTTCGCCAGCAGCGTGCCGATGTCGAACAGCTCCC
Source organism: Nonomuraea sp. 10N515B (assembly GCF_052245915.1). Classification (NCBI taxonomy): domain Bacteria; kingdom Bacillati; phylum Actinomycetota; class Actinomycetes; order Streptosporangiales; family Streptosporangiaceae; genus Nonomuraea; species Nonomuraea sp. 10N515B. The sequence continues at coordinate 41,039 of NZ_JBQQBQ010000014.1, read as the reverse complement.
ACGCCTCGAAGAAGTTGCCGAACGCCGGATCCTCGGGGAAGAGCGTCGGCGGCATCTGGGCGATCTCCTCCGGCGTCTTCAAGGCGCCGGTGACCATCCAGTAGAGCGGGAAGACGAAGGCCAGGGTGCACAGGACCACGACCGCGACCAGGACGAGCCAGTAGATCCGCCGTCCCCACCGGCTGTTGAGCTGGTGCGGTGAGACGATCGTGCGGAACTGGACGTGGATGGGCTTAGGCGCCCTCTTGCGGCGCCGCCCGGCCGCCACGCGGGTATCGATGGCGATCACGCCTTGTCCTCCCGTGTCGTACGGAGCTGGACGGCGGCGAAGACGAGCAGCGCGAGCATGAGGAGCATGCCGAGCGCCCCGGCCTGGCCGTAGTTCATCTGCGAGAAGGCGAACTGGTACATCAGGTACGCCACGCTCACGGTCGCGTTCTCCGGGCCGCCGCCGGTGAGCATGTACGGCTCGATGAACACCTGCATGGTCGCCACGATCTGCAGCATGAGCATGAGCAGCAGAATCAGCCGCGTCTGCGGGATCGTGACGTGCCTGATGCGCTTGAGTATCCCGGCCCCGTCGAGCTCGGCGGCCTCGTACAGCTCGGACGGGATGTTCTGCAGCGCGGCGAGATAGATCAGCGTTGCGCTGCCCATGTTCATCCAGGTCGAGACGAGGACGAGCGAGATCAGCGCGGTCGACGAGCTGTCCAGCCAGGCCAGCGGCGGCAGGTGGAGGAAGCCGAGTATCTGGTTGAACAGCCCGGGCCCTGGATCGTAGAACCACTGGAACAGCAGCACCGCCACGATCGGCGGCAGCATGACCGGCAGGTAGACCACGAACCTGAGGTAGGCCCGGGCGTGGCGCAGCTCGTTGAGCACGAGCGCGACGACGAACGGCACGGCGTAGCCGCACAGCAGCGCGAGCACCGTGAACTCCACGGTGTTCAGCCAGGCCTCGCCGAAGGCCGGGTCCTGGACTGCGGCCGTGAAGTTGTCCAGTCCGACCCAGGTCGGCGGGTTGATCAGGTCGGTCTTCTGGAAGCTCAGAATGAACTCCCTGACCATCGGATACCAGGCGAACACCGTGAAGCAGAGCAGCGCCGCGCAGAGGAACCCGTAGGCCGTCAGGTTGCGCCTCACGATTCCCATCAAGGTCAGCCCTTGGCCGCCAGCATCGTGTTGGCCTTGGTCTCGGCGTCGGCCAGCAGCTGGTCGATGTTCGCGTCCTCGCGACTCAGCACGCCGGACATGACCACGTCGAGGATGGCGTACAGCTCCTGGGCGTGCACGGGCTCGGCCTTCGGCGGGATGGCGGCCGCGGCCTGCACGTACGGCTCGTAGTTCGCGACCGGCAGCGAGGCGTTCTTGACCCGCTCTGCCTGGATGGCCTTGCCGGTGGCCGAGTCGCCATAGACGTCGTTGTCGGGCACGCCGACCGGGTTGCCGTTGGCCTTGCCGCGGGCGAAGTCGAAGCGGCCCTTGCCGACGGTGTTGAAGCGGAAGTCGATCCACGCCATGCCCGCCTTGGCCTGCTCGGGCGTGGCCTTCGGGTTGATCATGTACGCCTCGCCGCCGCTCAGCGAAGCCTTGGCCTCGGGGAAGCCGGTGATGCCGTAGTCGGCGACGTTGCCCTTGAACTTGTTGACCACGTCGGTGACCACGTCCGGCGCACCGAGCATCATGCCGACCTTCCCGCTACCCATCGCCATCATCAGCGACTCCCAGCCGACCAGGAGCTTGCTGCCCATGCTGTTGTCGGTCCAGCGCATGTCGTGCAGGTTCTGCAGCACGGCCTTGCCCTCGGGCGAGTTGAAGGCGGCCTTCTTGTCGTCCGGTGTGAGAATGCTTCCGCCGCGACCGTAGATGGCCTGGGTGAAGTGCCAGCCGCCGGTGTTGCCGCCGGAGTACTCGCCGTAGCCGACGTGGCCGGGGCCGAGCGCGGCGATCTTCTTGGCCGCCTCGCGAACTTCGGCCCACGTCTTGGGCGGGGTGTTCGGGTCGAGGCCGGCCTTGGCGAACAGGGCACGGTTGTAGACCAGGCCGACGCTGTAGTGCACGTTGGGGACGCCGTAGATCTTGCCGTCCTTGGTGACCAGTTCGCGTACGTCGGGGCGCAGGTCGTTCCAGTTCTTGATCGTGATGGTGTACGGGGTGATGTCCAGTGCCTGGCCTTGGGCGATGACGTCGTTGTAGTTGGTGACGGGGATCACGAAGACGGTCTCCATCTGGCCGCCCGCCAGCTTGGGGCCGAATGTCTTGGGGTCGAAGCACGGCTGCTGATCCGTGCTCTTGACCGTCACGCCGGGGTGCGCCTTCATGAACTCGGCCACGTCGGCGTCCCAAGCGTGCCGCTCCTTGGGCGCGGATTTGGCGGGCTGGCAGGCCACCGTGATCGTCACGGAGTTCGAGGCCGATGACGAAGGCGCTTCGCTGGAGCCGCAAGCGGTGGCCGAGACGCCGAGCACGGATGCGAGTAAGAGGCCGGTGGATCTCCGCATTGGTGTGACCCTTCTGATGCGAGGTGCCCACACCATAGGATCGCCGACCGAAGCGCGCAATATTTCGACGGACTATTGCAAGATAACGACTGAGTTACATGTCTGGCCCGGGCGTGCGTCAGGTGGCGGCTCGGGCCGTGGAGGCACGGACTACCAGCTCGGGCTCGAACAGCAGCTCGTCCGCCGGCACCACCGCCTTGTCGATCTGGGCCACCAGCAGGTCCACCGCGGCCCTGCCCATCGCGTCGATGGGCTGGCGGACCGTGGTCAGCGGCGGCTCAGTGCAGTTCATCAGCGCCGAGTCGTCGAAGCCGATGACCGAGATGTCGCCGGGCACGGTCAGCCCGGCGCGCCGGGCCGCACGCACGGTGCCGAGCGCGAGCAGGTCGCTGGCGCACACCACACCGCTCACCCCCCGCTTGACGAGCCTGGCCGCGGCCGCGTGCCCGCCTTCCAGTGAGAACATCGTGTGCTCGACCAGCCTCGGGTCGCCACCCTTGGCAAGGAACGTCTCCAGCTTGCGCCGTGACGGCATGTGGTCCTTCGGCCCGAGCACCATGCCGATCCGCTCGTGGCCGAGCGCACGCAGATGCGCGACGGCCATCTCGGCGGCGACCGCATCGTCGCACGACACTTGCGGGAAGTCGAGGTGCTGGACGGCCGCGTTGACCAGGACCGTGGGCAGCTTGCGCTCATGCAGCAGCTCGTAGTGCCCGTGCGCGGCGTCGGCCTGCGCATATAGCCCGCCGGCGAAGACCACGCCGCTGACCTGCTGCCCGAGCAGCAGGTCCACATAGTCGGCCTCGGAGACACCGCCGACCGTGCGCGTGCAGAGCACCGAGGTGAATCCCTGCTGCGCCAGGGCGCCGCCGACCACTTCCGCGAAGGCAGGGAAGATCGGGTTCTGCAGCTCGGGGAGCACCAGGCCGACCAGCCTGGCACGATCGCCGCGCAGCTGGGTGGGTCGTTCGTAGCCGAGTACGTCGAGCGCGGTCAGCACGGCCTCGCGGGTCGCGTCGGAGACCCCGGGCTTGCCGTTGAGCACGCGACTCACGGTCGCCTCGCTCACCCCGACCTTCTTCGCCACCTCTGCGAGTCGTCGTGTCATGCGCAAACTATACGGCCTGGAACGCAAGCGCTTGCAACGGCTTGCGTGGAGCGAACGTCACGCCTTGCGCCCGTCCACAGCAGTCTTCCCGCTTCTTCCTGCTTCTTGACCAGCGGAGATGGACACTCGAAGACAGCGACAGTCAGTCCAAACCTTGCGAAATTTCGTCGAAATATTGCGGCCATCTGCTCGACATCCTATGGTTCGGCCATCCGCCTCGTCCGAAGGGCCATCCCCCATGAGAGCTCTGTTAGCCGCCCTTTCGTTAGCCATCGGACTCATGACCGCGCCCTGGGCCGCGCCTGCACAGGCCGCGGCCGACACGAATCTCGCAGCCGGCAAGACGGCCACCGCGAGCAGCTTCAACGACGTCTACCCCGCCGCCAACGCCACCGACGGCAACCAGGCCACCTACTGGGAGTCGGCCAACAACGCCTTCCCGCAGTGGATCCAGGTCGATCTCGGCGTCAGCGCGAGCGTCAACAAGCTCGTGCTCAAGCTCCCGTCCGGGTGGCCGAGCCGGACCCAGACGCTGACCGTCCAGGGCAGCACCAACGGCTCCGCCTTCAGCACGATCGTCGCCTCGGCGACGTACACGTTCAACCCGACCGGCACGATCACCTTCGCCGCCGCGACCGCCCGCTACGTCCGGCTGCAGATCACCGCGAACACCGGCTGGCCTGCCGGCCAGGTCTCCGAGTTCGAGGTCTGGGGCAGCGCGCCGGACGACCCGCCGCCGGGCGGCGGTGCCAACCTGGCCCTCGGCAAGCCCATCACCGAGTCCTCGCACACCCACACCTACGTGGCCGCCAACGCCAACGACGACAACCTCCAGACCTACTGGGAGGGCGCCGCGTATCCCAACACGCTGACCGTGCAGCTCGGCAGCAACGCCGACCTGACCTCGATCACGCTCAAGCTCAACCCGGACCCCGTCTGGGCCAGGCGTACCCAGGCCATCCAGGTCCTCGGCCGTGAGCAGAGCGCCACCGGCTTCAGCAACCTGGTCTCCTCGGCCACGTACACGTTCGACCCGGCCACCGGGAACTCCGTGACGATCCCCGTGACCGCCAAGGTGGCGGACGTTCGGCTGCAGATCACCGCCAACTCCGGCGCGCCGGGTGGCCAGGTGGCCGAGTTCCAGATCTTCGGCACCTCGTCGGCCAATCCCGACCTCACCGTGAGCAACCTCGCGTCGTCCCCGGCCGCGCCGGTCGAGACCGACGCGGTCACGCTGTCGGCCACGGTCAGAAACGCCGGCACCGCGGCCTCCACCGCGACCTCCGTGAACTTCTACGCGGGCACCACCAAGGTCGGCAACGCCAGTGTGGGAGCGCTGGCCGCAGGGGCGTCGGCCACCGTATCCGCGAACGTCGGCGCCAGGGACGCCGGGACCTACCAGCTCTCCGCCAGGGTGGATGAGGACAACCAGGTCATCGAGCTGAACGAGGCGAACAACACCGCCACCGGCACGCTGACCGTCAGGCCCGTCGACACGGCCGACCTGATCGCCTCCCCCGTCGCCTGGACGCCTGGCAACCCCGCCGCGGGCGCCACGGTGACGTTCTCGGTGGCGATCAAGAACCAGGGCACTGTCGCGTCCGGCAGCGGCTCCCACGGCATCACGCTCACCGTCACGAACGATTCCGGCACCGTCGTCAGGACCCTGACCGGTTCGGCCAGCGGCGCCATCGCGCCCGGCGCCACCACGAGCCCGGTGAGCCTGGGCACGTGGACCGCGGCCAACGGCAAGTACACGGTGAAGACGGTGCTCGCCGACGACGCCAACGAGCTGCCGGTCAAGCGCGCCAACAACACCAGCGAGCTGCCGCTGTTCGTGGGGCGCGGCGCCAACATGCCGTACGACACCTACGAGGCCGAGGACGCCGTCATCGGCGGCGGCGCCACGCGCGTGGGCCCGAGCAGGGACGTCGGCACGATCGCCGGCGAGGCCTCGGGGCGGCGCGCGGTGACGCTCAACCAGACCGGCGCGTACGTCGAGTTCACGACCCGGGCCGACACGAACACCCTGGTCACCCGTTTCTCGATGCCCGATGCCGCGGGTGGCGGCGGTCTCAACTCGACCTTGAACGTCTACGTCGACGGCACCTTCCTCAAGGCCGTCGAGCTGACCTCCCGCTACGCCTGGCTCTACGGCGCCGAGGCCAGCCCGAACAACTCGCCCGGTTCGGGGCCGCCCAGGCACATCTACGACGAGGCGAACGTGCTGCTCGGCACCACCGTGCGGGCCGGCAGCAAGATCAGGCTGCAGAAGGACGCGGCCAATGGCCAGACGTACGCGATCGACTTCGTGGACTTCGAGCAGGTGACCCCGATCGCGAATCCCGACCCCGCGACGTACGCGGTACCGACCGGTTTCACGCACCAGGACGTGCAGAACGCGCTCGACCGGGCCCGCATGGACGCCAACCTGGTCGGCGTCTACCTGCCGCAGGGTGACTACCAGACCTCGAGCAAGTTCCAGGTCTACGGCAAGGCCGTCAAGATCGTCGGCGCCGGGCCTTGGTTCACCAGATTCCACTCCCCGGCCGGGCAGGAGAACACCGACGTGGGCTTCCGCACGGAGGCCTCGGCCAACGGCTCGACGTTCGCGAACTTCGCCTACTTCGGCAACTACACCTCACGCATCGACGGCCCCGGCAAGGTCTTCGACTTTTCGAACGTGGCGAACATGACGATCGACAACGTCTGGGCCGAGCATCAGATCTGCCTGTACTGGGGCTCGAACACGGACAACATCACGATCAAGAACTCCCGGATCCGGAACGTGTTCGCCGACGGCCTGAACATGACCAACGGCAGCACCGGCAACCATGTCACCAACATCGAGACCAGGTCCACGGGCGACGACAGCTTCGCGCTGTTCTCGGCCACCGACAACAACCCCGGCGAGCAGACCGGCAACGTCTACGAGAACCTGACCTCGCTACTCACCTGGCGGGCCGCGGGCGTGGCCGTGTACGGCGGCTACGACAACATGTTCAGGAACATCTACGTCGCGGACACGCTGACGTACCCGGGTGTCACGATCAGCTCGCTGGACTTCGGGATCCCCATGCACGGGTTCGGCGCCAGCCCGCCGACGACGTTCGAGAACATCTCGCTGGTCCGGGCCGGCGGGCACTTCTGGGGGCAGCAGACGTTCCCTGCGCTGTGGCTGTTCTCCTCGTCCAAGGTGTTCCAGGGCATCCGTGTCAACAACCTGGACATCGTGGATCCGACGTACAGCGGGATCATGTTCCAGACCGGCTACTCCGGCGGCGCGCCGCTGAACCCGATCAGGGACACGATCCTGACGAACGTGTCGATCAGCGGGGCGCAGAAGAGCGGCGACGCCTTTGACGCGAAGTCCGGGTTCGGCATTTGGGTGAACGAGATGCCCGAGCCGGGACAGGGCCCGGCCGTCGGATCGGCCACGATCAACAACCTGAGGTTCGCCGGCAACTACGAGAACATCAAGAACACGACGACGACCTTCACCCTGACCACGAACTAGAGCTCTGACCTGTGGGGGCAAACCCCCGCCAGTCACTGACGCTGGTCACCGCGGCGGCGCTCAACTGCGCCCCGCGGTGCAGGCGTTCCCGCACCGGCACCACGCCCCTCAGCCGAAGCCACCGTCGTGACCGCCGCTCTTCGGCCTGATCACCTGAGCCATGTAGGCTGACAAAACGGATATAACCGGCAAATCGCCTACTAGCCGCGAACGTGCCCACCATGGACCTCAATGGGATCACCTCGGTAGTCGACACGCCCAGCCGTGCGTTGCAGGCGGCGTGGCAGCCGGGCGACGCGTGGCTCGGCGGCGGGACCTGGCTGTTCTCCGAGCCTCAGCCGCAGCTCAACCGGCTCATCGATCTCAAGGGCTTCGGCTGGGAGTCGCTGCGGGTCGAGGCGGACGGCCTGGAGATCGGCGCCACCTGCACCTTCGCGGAACTGTCCGGCGCAGGCATGCCCGCGGCGTGGACCGCGAGACCGCTGATCGACCAATGTCGCCAGGCCCTGCTGGGCTCCTTCAAGGTGTGGAACGAGGCCACCGTGGGCGGCAATCTCTGCATGTCGCTGCCCGCGGGCCCCATGATCTCACTGACCGCGGCCCTCGACGCGAGCTGCACGGTCTGGACGGCCGACGGGGGCGAACGGGTCCGTCCTGGCGATCGCCGTGGGCGGGGATCGAGGTCAACGGTCAGGTCTTCACCGCTCAGCCTCGTCCTGGGCAGTGCCTGCGCACCCTGCTGAGGGAATTGGGCCTCTTCGGCGTGAAGAAGGGCTGCGACGCGGGCGACTGCGGTGCGTGCACCGTGCACATCGACGGCCGGCCGGTGCACAGTTGCCTGTTCCCCGCGTACCGCGCGGCCGGGCACCAGGTGACGACGATCGAGGGGCTCTCCTCCGGCGCGCGACTGCATCCCCTGCAGCGCGACTTCCTGGCGGCGCAGGGATTCCAGTGCGGCTTCTGCACCGCGGGAATGATCATGACGGTTGCCGCTCTCGATCCGGGCCGGCAGCAGGATCTCCCGCAGTTGCTCAAGGGGAATCTGTGCCGGTGCAGCGGCTACCGCGCGATCGACGACGCCATCCATGGGATCGCTCATGCCGAGGACGCAACGGACCCGGGTGAATCCTGTGGACGGAATCTGCCGGCGCCGGCAGGTCCCGACATCGTGACGGGCGCGGCCCGCTACACCTTGGACGTCGCCATGGAGGGCCTGTTGCACCTCAAACTGCTGCGCTCGCCGCATGCGCACGCCCGGATCGTCGCGATCGACACGAGCGCGGCCCGCGCGGTCCCCGGCGTGCGGGCAGTGTTCACGCACGAGGACGCGCCGAGGCGGCTCTACTCGAGCGGGCGGCACGAGAACCCCGACGACGATCCCTCCGACACGCTGCTGTTCGACGACGTCGTCCGCTTCACCGGGCAGCGGGTCGCAGCCGTGGTGGCCGACAGTGTGGCGGCCGCCGAGGAGGGCTGTCGCCGGCTCGTCGTCGACTACGAGGTGATGCCGGGTGTCTTCGACCCCGAAGAGGCGATGGCGCCCGGCTCCCCCCTCCTGCATGGCGACAAGGGCGCCGGCCGGCACATCGCCCGCCCAGAGCGCAACATCGCGGCCGAAGTGCACGGTGACGTCGGTGACGTCGAGGCGGGGTTCGAGCAGGCCGACGCCATTCACGAGCACACCTACGTCAGCCATCGGGTCCAGCACGCGCACCTCGAGACGCACGCCTCGATCGCCTGGGTCGACGAGGCCGGTCGGCTGGTGGTACGCACGAGCAGTCAGGTGCCGTTCCTCACCAAGCGCGCACTGTGCAGCCTCTTCGATCTTCCAGAGGAGAAGGTACGCGTGGTGTGCGGCCGAGTGGGCGGCGGGTTCGGGGCCAAACAGGAAATGCTGACCGAGGATGTCGTCGCTCTCGCGGCCCTGCGGACCGGACGGCCGGTGCAGCTGGAGTTCACGCGCCAGGAGGAGTTCGAGGCCACCGTGACCCGGCATCCGGTCACCGTGGACGTCAAGGCCGGCGCGCGGAGCGACGGCACACTCACGGCGCTGCGACTGCGGGTCGTGGCCAACACCGGCGCGTACGGCAACCACGCGTGCATCGTGTTCCACGCCTGCAACGAGTCGATCGGCGTCTACCGGTGCGCGAACAAGAAGGTGGACGGATACGCCGTCTACACCAACACCGTCCCCGCCGGCGCCTTCCGCGGCTACGGGCTGAGCCAGGGGGTCTTCGCCGTCGAGTCGGCGATCGACGAACTCGCCCATGCGATCGGCATGGACCCGGTCGCCTTCCGGAAACGCAACATCATCCGGCCCGGCGACGACATGGTGAGCTTCCACACCCCGTCGGCGGACGAGGCCAGGATCGGCAGTTACGGCCTGGATCAGTGCCTGGCCCTGGTCGACGAGGCACTGAACCGTGGCAATGGGGCACAGCCGCCCGCGGAGGAGGGGTGGTCCGTGGGCAAGGGCGTCGCGCTGTCGATGATCGACACGATTCCACCACGCGGACACCGGGCCGAGGCACGGATCCGGCTGTTGACCGACGGCGGATACCAGCTCGCGGTCGGCATGGCCGAGTTCGGGAACGGCACGACGACCGTGCACCAGCAGCTCGCCGCCGCCGTGCTCGGCACGACTGTCGACCGGATCCGGATCGAGCAGGCGGACACGGATCACGTCGGCCACGACACCGGCGCCTTCGGCTCGACCGGGACCACGGTCACGGGCCTGGCCGTCACGCGCGCGGCAGAGGCGCTGCGTGACCGCATCGCCGCCGTCGGCGGGCAGCGGGCGGCGCAGGCCGCCGGCAAGGAGCTGCAAGGGGTCGGCACATCCGACGGCGCACCCTGTTCGGTGGCGTTCAATGTCCACGGCTTCCTGGTCGCGGTGTGTGCCGGGACCGGTGAGATCAGGATTCTGCAGAGCGTCCACGGGGCGGACGCCGGGCGCGTCATCAATCCGATGCAATGCCGCGGGCAGATCGAGGGCGGTGTCGCACAGGCCCTGGGCGCAGCGCTGTACGAGTCGTTCGTCGTCGACGGGGCCGGCCACGTCACCACGGCGACCTTCCGCAACTACCACATCCCGTCCTTCGGCGACGTGCCGCGAACCGAGGTGTACTTCGCCGAGACCTCCGATGCCCTCGGCCCTCTGGGCGCCAAGTCGATGAGCGAGAGTCCGTTCAACCCGGTGGCTCCCGCACTGGCCAACGCGGTCCGGGACGCCACCGGCATCCGCTTCGGAACGCTTCCGCTGGCCCGCGATCGCGTCCACGCGGCGACGGCCGCCGGTCTCGGAACCCGTGCGAACCCTCGGTGAACCTGATGGCCGGCTTAGAGCTCGGCCCTGGTGGGCAGCCCCTGCCAGTCACTCACGCTGGTCACCGCGGCGGCGCTCAGCAGCGCCCCGCGGTGCAGGCGCTCCTGCGGGGTGAGGCCGTCCAGGGCGGCGCTGATGTAGCCCGCCGCGAAGGCCTCCCCCGCGCCCGCCGTGTCCACGATCGGCACCTGCCAGCCCTGCACGTCGTACCGCATGCGATCCGCCCGCACGCTGGCCCCCTTCGCGCCGCGGTCCACGACGACCTCCCGCTCGGGCGTGAGGGCGGGCTTGACCAGGTCGAGCTCGTCCTGGCGGAGGAAGAGCAGGTGCGAGGCGCAGGCCAGCTCGCCCAGCACCTCCTCGGCCTCGCGCACCGACGGCCACAGGTCGGGGACGTACTCGACGGAGAAGGAGATCATCACCTCGGCGTTCCTGGCGGCGCTGATCGCGGTGCGCACGGCGTCGAGCGCGTCGATGCCGAGGCCGGCCGTAAGGCCGGTCACGTGCAACATCTTCGACGCGCCTATCCGGTCGACGGGCACGTTGCCGGGCGCGAGCCGCGATCCGGCCGAGCCGGTGCGGTAGTGCGTGACCTTGAGGTCGCGGGCCACGCGACTCTCCCTGAGCAGCAGCCCCGTGCGCAGCCCCTCGGACACCCGCATGTCCGCCACGTCCACGCCCTCACCCTTGAGTACGGTGAGCGCTCTGGCGCCGAGCTCGTCATCGCCGACCTTGCCCAGGTACGCGCACCGGTGACCGAGCCGGGCCAGCGCCACGGCCAGCGTGAACTCCGGCCCGCACACATCCAGCCTGGCCTCGCTCTCGTGGCGGACCCGGCCGCTGGAGACGACGCCGAGTGGCTCGCCGAGCGTGTAGACGTCGGTCATGGGCCAGACTGTAGTAGGTCAAGTCAACCTAAAACGGATTTTTCCACATAAGGCCTGGTTAAGGCCGTGATCAAATTTTTTCTGTAACTTTAGCCAACCTTTTCCCCATTCCGTGCCTCAAAGTAGTAGGGGAAGTCGGCCACCCCGGGGCCGGCTTCAACCGCGATACGGGGAGAGGAATCAGCACCCTCATGAGAAGAATCGCACTAGGTATCGTCTCCGCCCTGGTGGGCGGGGCCATGCTGGTGTCGGGGGCGGGGGCCGCCTCCGCCACCAAGACAGACACGCAGCTCAAGATCCGCGACATCACGCCGAACCCGGTCGTGGTGAAGGCCGGCGCGGAGACCACGGCTTACTTCGACATCGGGGCCAGCTCCGACGTCCAGAAGGTCGAGCTGAGCGTCGCTCCCGCCGACAACGGTTTCCGCACCATGCGGACCAAGGACGTCAAGGACCTCGAGGGCTGGCGCTTCGCGATCGGCTTCAACGAGAACGACCCTGACGGCAAGTGGAAGGCCACGGCTGTGGCCTTCGACAGCGCCGGTAAGGAGCTCGCCAAGGACGAGGCGTTCTTCGCGGTCGAGATCCACAAGGGCAAGGCCGACACGGCCATCTGGAGCTTCCGTGCCGACCCGTACAAGGTCCGCAAGGGCAAGTCGATCTACTTCTCCGGTCGTCTCGTGGTTAACGACGACGGCTGGGAGGGCGTCCGCGGCGAGAAGGTGAACATCTACCACCGCGCCAACGGCTCCAGCGCCTGGAAGTGGGTCGCCTCCGACTGGACCGGTCGAGGCGGCAAGTTCTACGCCAAGGCCAAGGCGTACCGCAGCGGCACGTTCCGTGCCGTGTACGCGGGCGACGACGAGCTCGAGCCCGCCACGAGCCGCAGGGACTACGTGAAGGTCTACGGCCCCTGGTGGCGTCGCTAATTTCAGCACGCTGAGGCCCGGTCCCCTCTCGGGGGCCGGGCCTTCGGCTTTGCTCGGATCCTTTACCTTCTCCCAGGTTTATCGATCATCCGATCGCCGCATGGACAGTCCCATTGCCCTGATCGACCTGGAAGGAGCCCCCGTATGCCGCATTCCCTCCTCGCCCTCGTCCTGACGAGCACGCTGGGAGCGGCCCCTTCACCTGAGCTGACCGTGCGGTACGAGCCCGCAGGCTCGCCCCGCGCCGAGCACGCCAGACAGGTGCTGAAGGACAGTGGGGCGCTGAAGATCGGTATCAAGCTGCCCAAACCGGTCGAGGTGGTCGCCCGCGACTGTGACGAGCCGTCGGCCACGTGGGACGGCGAGAACCGCCGGATCACGATCTGCTACTCCCTGGTCGGCAAGATCCGCCGCACGCTGACCGGGATCGCCCAGACCGAGGAGGCCGGCGCCCGCACCACGAACCGCCGCGTCGACGGCGCGCTGACCGCGCTCTTCCACCATGAGCTCGGGCACGCTCAGGGCGCCATGAAGGGCCTGCCGGGCGACGCGGGCCGGGCCGACCAGTTCGCCGCGCTGACGCTCGCCTCCGAGCCGCCCAAGCGCGTGGCGGCCGCCGCCGAGGCCCGCCACCTGCTCGCCACGCACACCGGCCTGGACGGCCTTTCGGGGCCGGAGGAGGCCGCCACGTTCGCCTGCCTGCTGTACGGCGCCGACCCCGCCAAGCACGCCCGCATCGCCCAGGGCGGCTGGGTTCCCGCCGAACGGGCCCCCACCTGCGCCGATGAGTACAACCGGGTCAAGTCGGCCATCGGATAAGCCGGCGCATCGGGGGTAGCGTGCGAAGTATGGCTGAGGATCTGCTCAGAGACTTCGACCCGTTCGACATCTTCGACACCGAGGCCACCAGACTGGACCGGTTCTTCGACGGGCTCGACGAGAGCGGCTGGCTGCGGCCCTCCCGCTGCGCGGGCTGGTCGGTGCGCGACGTGCTGGCGCACCTGGCGGGCGAGGAGGAGTACAACCACGCGTGCCTGGACGGGACCGTGGACGGGCTGATGGACCGGCTGGCCGACGAGGGCGTGAACGGGTTCAACGACTTCAACGCGTGGTCCGTGCGGGAGCGCCGCGACCTGCCCGTCGAGGAGGTGCTGGAGGAGTGGCGGATCAAGAACGGCGAGACCCGGCGGCGCATGCGGGAGCTCGGCCGCGACGCCCTCCTGGACACGATGGCGGGACCGTACCCCAACGGGTTGCAGGCCTTCCACTACGACTCCGAGTACGCCACCCACGCCGACGACGTCGGCGCGCCCGTGTCCGAGGACGAGGCCGACGACAGGACGTTCTGGCGGGTGGCGGTGGGGCGGTTCGTGCTGGTGGAGCAGGACGCCAAGGTGCAGGTCGAGCAGACGGCCGAGTACATGTGGGTGGCACTGGACGGCATCACCGCGACGCTGTCGTGCCCCGAGTTCGTGGAGGCCACGGTCGGGCGGCTGCCGGACTCGCACGGGCTCGACCCGCGCATCGCCGCGGCCCTGAGGTGCCTGGCCTGAGAGGAGTTCGGTCATGTGGCTGCGTAACCGCGAGGGCACGGAGCCAGTGAGCGCTCGCAGCCCGGTGCGTGTCCGGCGGATCCTGTCCTGGGTGGCGCTGGTGTTCGGTGTCGTGGCGGCGGTGTTCTTCGTGACTCGCGCCATGAGCACGGGAGAGCAGGTCTGGCGCTGGGAGGCCGCGATCGCGGCCGCGGTGGCCGTCATCGCCGCCGTGGACCTGGCGGTGCTGCGGCGTCGCCGTTCAGGTGGTCAGCACCGCGATAATTAGCAGCAGGATCACCAGAGCGCCGACTGCGAAGATCATCCAGACGTGGGCCAGCGCCCACATGCGCAGCCGGTCACCGTACGCCTGCGGGAAGAGGTCCCCGCCCGCTTCGATCCTGTTGATGGCCTCGACACGCTTGGCCAGCTCGGGATCTTCTCGCTCGAGCGCGTACTCGATCTGAGCGAGAATACGGCGTTCCCTTCCAGAGAGACCCATGACACCACCACTGCTGCTCTCACGCCGGTGCAAGCCATGTACCCACGAGTAGGGCCAGCATGCCCACCGGCTCTCTAGTGGGGGAACGCCTTGGGCGGGCGGGGCCTGAGCCCATCAAGATCTACCGCGAAATAGATGGCCATGAGTGGATTGATGAACAACTCGCTGCCACGTGTCCGCGCGGTGAAGCGCACGTCGCCGAACTCGCCGCGGACGGCGGCCGCGATCGAGCCGTTGACGATGCTGAGGTAGTCCGGCATCTCGGACTGGGCGTGGGCCACCGCGTCGAGGTAGAGCGCGCCCGGCTTCGTGGCCCTGGACAACGAGAACGCGCCCAGGTAGGCGCCGTCGTGCTCCAGCGCCGCGAGGTTCTCCAGGACCTGTACGTGGTTGACGCCGTGATAGGCGTCGACGCCGAACCCGAGGCAGGCGACGACCTTCTCCCGCAGGTCCAAGCCGTGCACCGCAGCGAGGCTCGCCATGTCCTCGACCGGCGTGCCGAGGCCGGCCTCGTCACCGCGCATGAGGATGTCGGTGCCGCCGTCCACCAGGACGATCGAGTCGACGCCGAGACGGCCGATCAGCCGTGCGTAGGCGGCGCGCAGCGGCCGCACGCCGACCTTGGGGAAGGCGCAGACGGTCGCGGGCATGCCCTGCGCGTCCAGCCAGCGGGCAAGGGCGCGCTCGCGCAGCGCAAGGGCGAGCGGTAACCCGGCGTAGACGTCGAAGCCCCCGCCCGCTCCCCCGACGAGGATCCTTTCGGACGCCTCGAGGCGGGCGGACAGGGGCGAGTCGAGCATGCGTCAGATTTTGCCGTAACGCTGCTTGAAGCGTTCGACGCGGCCGGCCGTGTCGAGGATGCGGCCCTTGCCGGTATAGAAGGGATGGCTCGCCGACGACACGTCCACGTCGACGACCGGGTAGGTCTTGCCGTCCTCCCACTCGATCGTCCTGTCGCTGGTCAGGGTCGAGCGGGTGAGGAAGGCGAAGCCGGCGCTGGGGTCGCGGAAGACCACGGGACCGTACGCGGGGTGCAGGTTCTTCTTCATGCCCCCCTCAACCAGGCGACAACGGTTTTCATTCCCTGACAGGAAGGTCACCTACCTCAGGCCGCTGACGGCGACCTGTCGTAGGCCACCAGGGCCAGGGCGCCGAGCACACACGCGGCTGCCACCGCAGCCATGACCGCCGGGTATCCGGCGAACTGTGCGATCCCGGCAGCCACCAACGGCGCGACCGCCTTGGCCACGGTGATCGGCAACGTGAGCGCCCCGCTCAGCGACGCGTACGCCGCGGTGCCGTACCGATCGGCGATCAAGGCGGGCCGGGCGATCGTCGCCACCCCGAACCCCAGCCCGAACAGCACGACCGCCGCCACGGCCCCCGCCGCGCTCCGCCCGATCAGCGGCAGCAGCACCGCCGCCAACCCCTGCAGCCCGAACATCACCGCCGTGATCAGCGCCACCGGCCAGCGCGCCTGCAGCCCCGTGGTGACCAGCCGGCCCGTCACCGACAACACGCCCAACAGCCCCGCCACGCTCGCCGCGAACACCGGCGGATGCCCCAGCGCGATCAAGTACGTGACCAGCAGCACCCCCATGACCCCCACCGCCCCGGTATGGGTCAGGAACCCGGCGGCCAGCAGCCAGAAGGGCCGCTCCCGTAGCGCGGCGCCGACGATCTCGCTTCGGTTCACGTGGGGTGGCGCACGGTGGCCGCGCACCGCCAGCCCGTGCAGGGGCACGGCGGTCACCGCATACCCGACGGCGAGGATGACCAGCGCCTGCCGCCACCCGTACCAGTCGACGAGGATCCCGGTCAGCGGCAGGAAGATGGTGGAGGCGAACCCCGCGACCACGGTGACCGCCAGCAGCGCCCCTGCCCGCCGCGCCGCGTCGAACCACGCCACGATCACCGCGAACGCGGCCTCGTACAGGACCATCGCCGACGCCACGCCCAGCACCCCGCAGACGAGGTACAACTGCGCCACCGACTGAACCTGCGACCACGCCAGCAGCGCGCCCGCGCCCAGCGCGGAGCCCACCGTCATCAGTCCGCGCCCACCGTGCCGGTCCAGCCAGCGTCCGATGACCGGCGCCACCACGCCCGACACCAGGACGGCCAGGGTGATCGCCCCGGTGAGCTGCGCGATCCCGGCTCCGAGGTCACGGGACATCGGCGGAATGAACACCGAGAACGCGTAATAGAGCACGCCGTATCCGGCGGTCTGGGTGATCGCGAGTGCGCCGATCATGCGCGCGGGCGACTTCGGACCGGAATCGGCGATCACGATACGGATCGTTCCCGTTCACCAGCCTGAAATACGGTGAGAAAGGTCACGCCACCGCCGGCCGAGCGCGACCATCGACGTATGAGTTCTTCCTATGTGGTCACCGGCGGCGGGCGCGGCATCGGCAAGGCCGTGGTCGAACGGCTCCTCGGCGAGAAGAACACCGTGGTCGCCATTGAACGCGAACCCGACGCGCTCGCCTGGGCCGGCTCCAGGGTGCTGCCGGTGATCGGCGACGCGGCCGACGAGGAGGTCGCCGCCTGGGCCGCCGACCTGGCTCAGGAGTCCGGCACACTGAGAGGCTGGGTCAACAACGCCGCCGTGTTCCGGGACGCCTCCGTCCACACGTCGCCGATCGCCGAGGTCAGGGCGCTGATCGCGGCCAACCTGGACCTGGCGGTCGTGGGCTGCGCCACCGCCGTGCGCTGCTTCCTCGACACCGGCACTCCGGGCGCGATCGTCAACGTCACCTCGCACCAGGCCACCAGGGCGGTGCCGGGCAGCCTCCCTTACGCGACGGCCAAGGCCGCCACCGAGGGCCTGACCAGGGCGCTGGCCGTCGAGTACGGCAGGAGCGGCATCCGGGTCAACGCCGTCGCCCCTGGCTCGGTGGCCACCGAGCGTTACGAGGCCTTCCTGGCCTCTCGCACCCCGCAGGAGGCCGCGGCCGTCGAAGAGCAGCTGGCCACGCTGCACCCCCTGGGCCGCGTGGCCACTCCGGCCGAGGTGGCCGCCGTCGTGGCCTACCTGCTGTCGGACGACGCCGCGTTCGTCAACGGCGCCACAGTTCCCGTGGACGGTGGCCGTACGGTGCTCGGGCTCGATCCCGAAGGCAGGTGACCGGGCCATGTCGCGTCCGGCGACCTGCCACAGGTAGCGTGCTCTGAATGCGGCCCATCCCACGCAGGCGCCTGTCCGCTCTCGATCGCCCTCCGCGAACTTACAATCCGCTCCCTCGCGAACACGTAAGGTAGCCGCATGGATACCCCCACCGAGGCTCTGCACCGCGTGTTCGGCTACGACTCGTTCCGGCCGGGACAGCAGGAGATCATCGATCATGTCGTGGCCGGCGGCGACGCGCTCGTCCTCATGCCCACCGGCGGCGGCAAATCGCTCTGCTATCAGATCCCGGCCCTGGTGCGCCCCGGCGTGGGGGTGGTCATCTCGCCCCTGATCGCGCTGATGCAGGACCAGGTCGACGCGTTGCGGGCGCTCGGCGTGCGGGCCGGGTTCCTCAACTCGACGCAGGACTTCGGCGAGCGCCAGCTGGTGGAGGCCGAGTTCCTGGCCGGCGAGCTCGACCTGCTCTACCTCGCCCCCGAGCGGCTGCGCGTGGAGGCCACGATGCGGCTGCTGGCCAAGGGCGACATCTCGGTGTTCGCCATCGACGAGGCACACTGCGTGTCGCAGTGGGGGCACGACTTCCGCCCCGACTACCTCGCGCTCTCGGAGCTGCGCGAGCGCTGGCCGGAGGTGCCGCGCATCGCGCTGACCGCGACCGCCACCCCGGCCACCCACGCGGAGATCTCCTCCAGGCTCGGCCTCGACCAGGCCCGCCACTTCGTGGCCGGCTTCGACCGGCCCAACATCCACTACCGCATCACGCCCAAGAGCGAGCCCAAACGGCAGCTGCTGGAGTTCCTGCGCACCGAGCATCCCGACGAATCCGGCATCGTCTACTGCCTGTCCCGCTCCTCGGTCGAGAAGATCGCGGAGTTCCTGGTGGACAACGGCATCGCGGCGGTGCCCTACCACGCGGGGCTCGACGCTCGCACGCGGGCCGCGCACCAGGCCCGCTTCCTGCGGGAGGACGGGCTGATCGTGGTGGCCACGATCGCGTTCGGCATGGGCATCGACAAGCCGGACGTGCGTTTCGTGGCCCACCTCGACCTGCCCAAGTCGGTGGAGGGCTACTACCAGGAGACCGGGCGGGCGGGACGCGACGGGTTGCCGGCGACCGCGTGGATGGCCTACGGGCTGCACGACGTCGTCCAGCACCGGCGGATGGCCATGGAGGGCGACGACGCGCACCGCCGCCGCCAGGTCCTCCACCTGGACGCCATGCTGGCGCTGTGCGAGACCGTGGGGTGCCGCCGCGTGATGCTGCTCGACTACTTCGGGCAGAAGGGCTCCGAGCCGTGCGGCAACTGCGACACCTGCCAGACGGCGCCCGAGTCGTGGGACGGCACGGTCCCCGCCCAGAAGGTGCTCTCGACGGTGCTGCGGCTGGCTCGTGAGCGGCGGCAGAAGTTCGGGGTGGGGCAGGTGGTGGACATCCTGCTCGGCAAGAAGACCGCCAAGGTGCTGCAGCACGGGCACGACACGCTGACCGTGTTCGGGGTGGGGGCCGACCTGGGCAACGCGGAGTGGCATGGGGTGGTGCGGCAGCTGCTGGCGCAGGGGTTGCTGGCGGTGGAGCCGAACCACGGTGCGCTGGTGCTCACGGACGACAGCGCGGCGGTGCTGCGCGGGGAGCGCGAGGTTCTCCTGCGCCGCGACACCCTGCGCCCGGCCCGCGCCAAGGTGGCCGCTTCCCCCAAGGAGCGAGCTGCCGCCGCCGACCTTCCTGCGGAGGCCGCCCCCGTCTTCGAACGCCTCCGCGCATGGCGCGCCGGCGTCGCGAAAGAGCAGGGGGTTCCGGCCTACGTCGTCTTCCACGACGCCACGCTGCGCGAGATCGCCACCCTGTCGCCGTCGACGTTGGAGGAGCTGAGCACGGTCAACGGGGTCGGGGACAACAAACTGGCGAAATACGGAGAGCAGGTCCTCCAGACGCTGGCCGCCTCCAGCACCTGACGCGGGGCGTGGTGATGGCGACGGCCGCACGAAGAACGGTCGTCGCCACCACGTCGGTCGGCCTGGCCGCGGCGGTCCGATGCCCCGCGCCGCCGATCGACCGGCCGGTACGCACACGATGATCGTACGGTGTCCGCGCGGGAAGTGCCGGACCAGGTTAGGCGTACTGACCGGTTTGGTTAGGTCCGGGGCGGCCAGTTCGGGTCACGGCCGAGATACGCGAGCAGGTGGTCCTGCGCCGGCGCGTACGCGGGGACGGGCACCTGGGCGGCGAAACGGTCCGGCCGGTCGGCCTGAGTAACGAAGAGCGGGACGAGGTCGAGCAGCTCTTCCGCCATGAGGGGCGGGATCGGGCGGTGCTCGCCGCAGGTTCTGGCCACGTCCCAGCCGTGGACGGCGATCTCGATCGCGCCGACCGCCGCCACCATCGGGGCCGTCAGGTGACGGTCGTGAACGGAGATCAGGTCGCTGGTGAGCGTGCCCGCCCACGTGCCAAGGACCTCGGTGGCGTCGTCTCTGAGGAGGAGAGCCGGGTTGCCCCCGTCCCCGGCGGGGCGCAGGCGGCCGGCTCTCCTGGCGTACGGGACGATGTGCCCGGTGGCGGCCTCGTTCAGGGCGCGGAGGGAGTCGTTCACGTGGTCGAGGAGCGCCTCCAGGTTCCAGCCGGCGCATGGGGTGGCACGGCACAGGGTGGCCGGGGTCACGACGCGGAGGCTGCCCAACGTGTAGGTGATCGCCCGCTCCAGCAGCGCCACACCCGCCGCCAGCGCCCGTCTCGGCTCCCCGTCCATATCGCCTCCTTGAAAGTGCAGACCCCGATGGAGGCGGAAAATCATCGCCCGTTTGGGACTTCTTCGGCCCTCGGCCATCGACTCGCCCGATCCTCGGTTGCCGGCGATCGGTTCCGGCGGAACCTCCTTCGGTCGTGCGGAGTACGTACGGGAGAGGAGGTTCGATGAGA
This sequence comes from Nonomuraea sp. 10N515B, assembly GCF_052245915.1. NCBI lineage: Bacteria > Bacillati > Actinomycetota > Actinomycetes > Streptosporangiales > Streptosporangiaceae > Nonomuraea > Nonomuraea sp. 10N515B. The sequence goes on along the minus strand of NZ_JBQQBQ010000014.1, from coordinate 20,691 downwards.
CGGATGGTGGTGGCGGCGCTCCTGGCCGGCGTGGCGGTCGCCGGGTGTGGCGCCGGTGACGAACAGGGTGCCGGGTGCAACGGGACCTCGGTGTTCCTGGGGCAGGGCTTTCCTGAGGTGCGGGGGACGAGCGCGGACGCCGAGTTGTGGGGGTTGCTGTTCGCCAAGGCCCCGCCGCCGCTCCCCCACGGCGAGGAAATCAAGATCGTGTGGCGGATGACCGGCGAAGGGCCGTTGCAGGTCAAAGCCACGCTCCCGGACGGCACGCAGGCCAGGCTCGCGTGGGGGCCGCAACAGCACGGCGGGTCGACCTGGCGGCGGCCCGGCCAGGAGTGGGGCACCGGTTTCGTCTTCCCGAAACGCGGCTGCTGGAAGATCGAGCTGACCCGCACGCGCGGCTCCGGACACGCCTGGATCCCCGTGCGCTGAACCTCGTACGCTGAGGTGGTGATGATCCCGTTGCCGATGAGGGAGATCGCGCCCGGAGCGGTGCACCTGCCCGGCTGGCTCACGCAGGAGGAGCAGCAACGCCTGGTCCGGGCCTGCCGGGAATGGGCCAAGGGGCCGGTGCCGATCCGCCACACGGTGCTGCCCGGAGGGGGCGTCATGTCCGTGCAGACGGTGTGCGTGGGCTGGCACTGGCAGCCATACCGCTATACGCGCCTGGCCCACGACGTGAACGGCCGCAAGGTGGCCGACTTCCCCGACTGGCTGGGCGCGTTCGGCCGGCGAGCCCTGGCCGACGCGTACGGCAGGCCCGGCGATGACTACGCGCCCGACACCGCGTTGATCAACTTCTACGACGGCCAGGCCAAGATGGGCATGCACCAGGACAAGGACGAGAAGTCCGACGCACCGGTGGTGTCACTGAGCATCGGCGACACCTGCCTGTTCCGCTTCGGCAACACCGAGACGCGCGGCAAGCCGTACACGGACGTGGAGTTGGCCTCAGGGGACCTGTTCGTGTTCGGCGGCCCGTCGCGCCTGGCCTACCACGGCGTGCCCAAGGTCTATCCGGGGACCGGCGACCCCGCCACCGGTCTGGCCTCCGGCCGGCTCAACATCACGATGCGCGTCACCGGCCTCCGGTGACGTAGTCGAAGTCGTCGTCGGAGAGGTTGCGCCGCAGGGTCCGCAGCACCTTGGCGGCATCGTCGTACGGCCCCTCCATGTAGAAGGGTTTGCCGTCGCGCCCGAACGTGATCGCCGAGCCGCCCTCCCACTTGCCCAGCGCGTCGGCCGCCGGCGCGAAGTCGTCGTGCGGCTCGAAGCCGAGCGAGCGGGCGTAGTCCACCGACCCGTACACCAGGTGCCTGGCCAGCTCGATCGACACCTCCTGCCAGCCGGCGTATTCGCCGAAGAAGAACTCGCGGAAGCGCCGCAGCTCGCGGTCGTCCATCACGTCGGGGCCGATGGCGTTCTTCACGCCCAGGCAGAAGACGTCGGCCAGGTAGCCGCAGACCGTCACCCGGTCCCAGGTGTGCCGCCGGGCGACCAGCACGCTCACCATGCCTTCCGTGCCCGCCTCCGGCGCCTCGTCGGCCCACCCGCGTGCCTCGTCGATGCCGAGCCCGGCGCTCCAGCCGACGTTGATCCAGCAGCCGACCACCTCGCGTTCGCCGGTTTCGGTGATCTCCGCGGCGATCTCCCGTACCAGCGGCGCCACGACGGACGGCGGCACCTTGAGCGCGCGGGCGATCTCCTTTGGGGAGCGGCCCTGGGCGCGTAGCTCGCGTACCTGCTTCTTCAATTCCGCTGTGTCCACCGGGGAAGCCTAACCCGCTGAGGGGGTCAGGCGGCGGGCGAGCCAGGCGAGGGCGAGCGGGTAGCGGTATTCGATGCCGCCGTGGCCGGCGTCGAAGAGCTCGAAATACACCCGCTCGTCCGGTACGCCGGCCGCCTCGAGCGCCCGGCGGAACGCGACCGCGCCGAAGTCCAGGAAGTATTCGTCCTTGTTGCCGGCGTCCACCCAGATGGCCCGCATCGACCGCAACGCCTCGGCGTACTTCGGCTCGCGGGCCATCACGACGGGATCATGGTCCAGCCAGCGCCGCCAGACGTCCGGCACGATCGCGCCGGTGTCGTCGAACGGCAGGTGCACCGCCCCGTCCTCGTCGGCCGAGTACGCGGCCGCATAGGCGTACATCTCCAGCAGCTCCAGGTCGCCGTCCTTGGTGCCGGCCAGCCGGCCGCGGAAGTCGGCGAGGAACTTGACGTACGAGCCGTCGTACATGTCCCGGAGCTTGCGCGCCAGCCCGGGGAACGACGGTAGCGAGCTGACCTCGAACAATGCGTCACCCGCGTGCGTGGCGAGGGCGCCGAACACGTCCGGCGCCAGCATGGCGGTCACCATGGCGCCGTACCCGCCGCTCGACTTGCCGGTGACCGCGCGATGAGCGCGATCGGGGATCGTGCGGTAGTGCGTGTCCACCCACGGGACGACCTCGTCACGCAGGTAGGAGTGGTAGCGGCCGGTGGCGGGCGAGTCCACGTATTGGCTGCCGCCGAGGGCGGTCCACGCGTCCACGTACACGACGATCACCGGCGGCGCCTCGCCGTTCGCGAACACGGCGTCGGCCAGCTCCGGGTACGGCCGGCGGAACGGCGCCCGGTTCAGCCACATCGTGACGTGGCCGGTGTAGCCGAGCAGCACGTAGACGGAGGGGTAGCGGCGCTCGGGCGCGTCGTCGTAGCCCGGTGGCACGTACACCAGCAGCGGCCGCTCGTGCGGGTCGCCCAGAGGGTTGTCACGCAGCAGGGCGCTGTCGATCACGTGGTGGTCGAGACGGCCGGCCAGCTCGGCGGACCAGGGCAGCATGGGATTTCCTCCAGGGCTCAGCCGACGGACGAGGTCACCGTGTCCACGCCCGTCTGGGTGACGGCGCGTCCGGACACGAGGACGAGTGTGAGGTTACGCAGGTCGGCGATGCGCTCGAGCGGGTCACCGCGCACCGCGATGAGGTCGGCCCGCTTTCCGGCCTCCAGGGTGCCGGTCACCGCGCCCACCCCGCAGGCGTCGGCGGCCCGGACGGTGGCCATCTCGACGATCTCCGCGGTGCCGAATCCGGCCTGCTCGAACACCTCCAGCCCGGCCACGTACGCATCGGTGTCGTTGGCCACGTCCGCCGCGGCGAACCCGGAGTCGGTGCCCGCGATGAGCCGCACCCCGGCCGCCCGCATGGCCACGACCCCGTCCAGCCAGGCGTCGAGCATCTCGGAGCCGAATTTGTCGCGCAGCCGCCAGACCACGCCGTGCACGGTGGGGCAGACGTACGTGCCGCCGGCCGCGACCAGGTCGGCCAGCTCGGGGTCGTAGCGGTGGCCGGAGGGGGTGAAGAACGAGCAGTGCTCGATGGTGGCCACGCCGGCCTCGACCGCGCTGCGGATCGCGGCGTGCGCGTGGGCCTGGGCGGCGACGCCCTTGCCGCGCGTGGCGGCCTCCTCGACGATCGCGCGGATGTGCTCGGTGCTGTATTGGCACACCCAGCTGGGTGGCGCGCCCGGTGTCATCTGGCCGCCGGAGACCATCACCTTCAGGCAGTCGGCTCCGGCGCGCAGGTTTTCCCTGGCGACGCGGCGGATGGCGGGCATGTCGTCGGCCTCGCCGCCCATGTACCAGCAGTGGCCGCCGGTGATCGTGATCGGCCTGGTCGCGGCCAGGAGGTGCGGGCCGACGGCCAGGCCCTCCTCGATCGCGCCACGTAACGCCAGGTCGAGGAAGCCGCGCCCGCCGAGGTCGCGGGCCGTGGTGACGCCTGCGGAGACGAGCTTGCGCGCGTTCTCGGCCATGCGCAGCAGCAGGTGATGGTCGCTCTCGGCGCTGCGCCGCGTCACCGGGTCGACAGTGGCGTCGAACCCGAGGTGCACGTGCGCGTCGATCAGGCCGGGAAGCACCGTGTGGCCGGGCAGGTCGACGACCTCGCCGGCGTCGCCGGCGCTGCCGCGCGGTCCCACGGAGACGACCTCGGCGCCGTCCACGGCGACCTCGCCGTCCTGGATCACCTCACCCGGACGCCCGGTGAGCACCCTGTCGGCGCGAATGATCCGCATGCACCCCAGCCTGCCACACGGGCTCCGGCCCCCGGCCTCCAGTCTTAAGGCCGCGGGAAGGCGATCGTAAGGGCGGCCCGGCACCTTGGGAGGGTCGACATTTCAGTTCTACGAGGGACGGCAGCGATGAGCCAGACCGCCGACCACGCCATCACGCGCGTGTTCGACGCGCCGCTCGGCCTGGTGTGGGCAGCGTGGACCGAGCCGGAGCACTTCTCCCAATGGTTCGGGCCCCGGATGATGGCCACGCCGGTCGGCCGGCTGACCCTGGACGCCTGGCCCGGCGGGCTCTGGCGGGCCACGTTGGCCGGCGACGAGGGGTTCGAGGTGACGGTGGACGGCACCTACCGCGAGGTGCGCAAACCCGTGCGGCTGGTGTTCACGACCGGCGACCCGGACGACCCGGGCGACGGGCCCGCGTCCGTGGTGACGATCGACCTCACGGACGTGGGCGGCAAGACCGAGATGCGCTTCCGCCAGCACGGTGTGCACGTCGAGCCGACGGGCTGGATGGAGTTCTTCGACCGCCTGGCCGAGCACCTCACAGCAGCTTCGGAGCGTCCTCCAGCTTGAGCGCGGCGCCGTCGGCGTACGCGGCCGCGAACGCCTCCTCGCCGAGCGCGTCACGCACCCGCGCCGAGATCCGCTCGATCTCGGACAGCTCCCACGGCCCCGTGGGCGTCTGATGATGCTCCCTGGCCGCGGCCGCCAGACCCAGCAACCTGGCGGCCTTCTCGGTCGCCCCCGAAGCCGAGGCCGCGGCCTCCACCACGGACACGGCAGACCTGGGGTCGCCGATCTTCTGGGAGGCCGCCAGCGCCTCCGCGTGCAGCGCCAGCGCCTCGGCCGCATCGCCGCGCCGCTCCGCCAGGTGGCCCAGCTCGAGGAGCACGTCCGGCAGGAACATGACGGGCTCGACCTCCGGGCCGCGTGGCACCCCTTCCAGCAGGCGGTGCAGGTGTTCCTCGGCCAGCTCCAGCCGCCCCGCCCGGCGCGCGGCGTAGGCCAGGCCCAGCTCCGCCTGCGTCTCGCCGTCCTTGTAGCCCTGGTCGGCGGCCAGCTTCATGGCCCGCTCGCTGATCTCGATGGCACGGTCGTAGTCGCCGCTCTGCATCGCGATCCAGCCGAGCCAGGCGGTGCGCGTGGCGACCTCGGGCCACAGTCCGAGGTCCTCCGCCATCCGCAGCCCCTCGCCGAACAGCCGGTTGGCCCGCTCGGTGTCGTGGGCCATCTCGGCCACCGACGCCTGCCATTCCGTGGCCTGCAGCAGGCCCCAGCGGTCGCCGAGCTCGGTGAACAACTGGACGCTCTCCCCGGCGAGGCGTTCCAGCGCCTCGACGTCCCGCTGGGTGAAGGCGTCCATGGCCTGCCTGGCGAGCGCGACGGCCACGCCCCACCGGTCGCCGACCGCCCGGAACGTGGTCAGCGCCCGGCGCATCAGCTCCTGCCCCGTCGCCATGTCCCCGACGTGCAGGCTGAGGAACATCTCGGCCCTGGCCCGCTCGCCGGGATCCGCGACGGCCTCCAGCGCGGGCCCCCACGCGACCTGCTCGCCGAGCGTGACCGCGAACCCGGCGTGCCAGGCCGCCGCCCTGGCCCTGGGCGCGGAGGGCTCCGCCTCGACGGACAGGGCCGCGGCCAGCGATCGTCTGCCCTCGGCCAGCCTGCCGCGTAGGAACCAGTACCAGGTCAGCGCGTTCACCAGCCGGGCCGCACCGTCGGCGTCCTTCAAGGCGATGGCCGTGTCGAGCGCGGTCCGCATGTTGGCCGCCTCGGCGTCCAGGCGCAGCAGCCAGTCCCGCTGCTCGTGCCCGTACAGCTTCGGCTCGGCCTGTTCGGCGAGCGCCAGGTAGTGGCGCAGGTGCGCGAGGCGTACCCCGTCGAGCTCGCCCGCGTCGGACAACCGGGCGAGACTGTACGCCGACACCGACTCCAGCAGCCGGTACCTGACCCCCGAGGGGGTGTCCACCACGACCACGAGGGAGCGGTCGACGAGCCTGGCCAGCAGGTCGAGCACGTCGAGCCCCTGCTCCCCGCAGACGGACTCGGCCGCCTCCAGCGTGCACCCCTCGGCGTGCGCGGCCAGGCGGCGCAGGACGCGGCGCTCCTCGTCGGACAGCAGGTCCCAGCTCCAGTCGATCACCGCGGTCAGCGTCTGCTGGCGGGCCGGGGCGCCGCGCTGCCCGGAGGCCAGCAGCCGGAACCTGTCGTCGAGCCTGGCCACCACGCCGTGCACGCCGAGCACGCGCACCCGGGTCGCGGCCAGCTCCAGCGCCAGCGGGATGCCGTCCAGCCGCCGGCACAGCTGCGCGACGGCCTGCGCGTTGCCCGCGTCCAGAGCGAAGCCGCGGGCGGCGGCCGCGGCGCGGGTCACGAACAGCCGGACGGCCTCCGAACGCGCCATGACCGTCAGGTCGGCGCTCGCGGGCACGTCGAGCGGCGGCACGCTCCACAACACCTCGCCGTCCACGGCCAGCGGCTCCCTGCTGGTGGCCAGGATCCGGAGCCCGGGGCAGGCCCGAAGGAGCAGCTCGGCCAGCTCGGCGACCTCCTCGACCACGTGCTCGCAGTTGTCGAGGACGAGCAGCATGCGGCGCTGCCTGAGCGCGCCGACGAGCTGCCCCGCCACGTCGGCGGCGTCGGCTCCTTCCCTGATGTCCAGCGCTGTCATGACCGCCTCCGCCGGGGCGCGCGCCGCCTGCTCCAGCCCTGCCTGAACCCCCTGGTCGAGCCCCAACAGCCAGGTGCCGTCCGCGAAGGCGTCCAGCAGGTGGTTCGCCGTCTCCAGCGCGAGCCGGGTCTTACCGACCCCGCCGCTGCCGGTGAGCGTCACCAGCCGCTCCTCCCCGACCAGCGCGCACACCTCGGCCAGGGCCTCGTCCCTGCCGATCAGCTTGCTGAGCGCGGCGGGCAGGTTCGTCAGCGGCCGGTCGGCGGGCACGCTGAGCGACGGATCCTGCCCGAGTATCGCCTGGTGGAGCGCGACCAGGTCAGGCCCGGGGTCGAGGCCGAGCTCGTCGGCCAGCCGCTCGCGCAGCTCGCCGTAGCTCGCCAGCGCCTCGCTCTGGCGTCCCGCCCGGTACAGCGCCCGCATGTGCACGGCACGCAGCCGCTCCCTGAGCGGATGGCGGGCCACCAGGTCGCCGAGCTCCCCCACCAGCAACCCGTGCTCTCCCAGCTCCAGCCGCGCCTCGGCGTGCTGCTCCAGCGCCGACAGCCGCTGCTCCTCCAACCGGACGATGGCCGACCTGGTGTATTCCTCATCGGCGAAGTCGGCGTACGCCGGTCCCCGCCACAGGCCCAGCGCCTCGCCCAGCAGCTTGGCCCTCGTCCGCGGGCTGTCGGCGGCCTCGGCCTGCGTCAGCAGATGCGCGAAGCGCTCGGCGTCCAGGGCGCCGGGGTCGGGGCGCAGCAGGTAGCCGGGGGCGCGGGAGACCACGAGGTTCTTGGCCCCTGGCTCGGCGTCCTCGAGCGCCTTGCGCAGTTGCGAGACGCGTACCTGCAGCGCGCCCGCCGGGTTGCCCGGCGGCTCCTCGCGCCACAGGTCGTCGACCAGCCGGTCCACGGACACCGGGTGACCTTCGTGGACGAGCAGGTCCACGAGCAGCGCCCGGACCTTGAGTCCGGGGATCGTGACGACCTCCCCGGCATCGGTCCACACACCCAGCGGTCCCAGCACCCCAAAACGCATGCTCGTCACCCTATGCGCGGCCTTAAGTCCACGAAAAGAACATCGGAAGACCCGTACCGGACCGTGAGCGTCCTGTACCTGGCGCTTCCGCACCTCAGCGCCGACCTCGCCGCTGGCGCCTCGCAGCAACTGTGGATCATGGACGTGTACTCGTTCTTTTTGGCCGGCTTTTTGGTGACCATGGGGACGCTGGGCGACAGGATCGGCCGACGAGAATCTATGGCTACCCGTAGAACTGTGGGTTCTCTGGGCCGATCGGTTGCGACTGAAGGTAATCGGACGGTAATGTTCAGTCACAGCCGGGCGCCTGACTGGTGCCCGGTCCCCGCCCCCAGTGGTGTCCGCACCAACGGGACAGTGTCCGGCGGGGCGGTGGCCCAAGAGCCGCACTCCCTCCAGGAATGCGAAGTCAGGCCCCGACAACGCGGTTCTCAAGCCACGGTCCGCCCGGCTCGCCGGACGGACGCGGCATCGGCTTCCACCGGATCGCTTCCCGACTTCGGCCGGCAGGCGACGAGGCTACGCCGATGTCCGTTTTACTCATGTAAACACAGGGAGCCGAAGACGCTTCTCATGATCGGCGCGGCGTTCGGCGTCTCGTCCGTGCTGGCCCGCGCCACCTTCACCACCGGACTCAACACGGTGGCCGCGGTCGGCACGATCATCTTCGCCGCCCTGGCCGTCGCCACGATCGCGGTCCTGCGGCGGCACGACACCGCCGCGTGACCCTTGAGCCCATCGCCGGTCTCAGTCATCCCGTGCCGAGGGCGGTGCCTTCCTGGCCGACCCCCGGAAGAGCTCGGCATCGTAGCGACGGTCGTTGTCGTCGAGTTTCGCCTTCGCCGCCTCCACCAGGTCCACGCCCAGCACGTCGGCCAGCCGTATCAGGTAAAGCGTCACATCGCCCAGTTCGGTGCGCATCCTGGCGAGCGCATCGGGATCCGGACTCCGCGACTCGTCGGCGGTGAGCCACTGGAACTCCGCCACCAGCTCCCCCACCTCACCCGCCAGCGCCATCACGAGGTTCTTGGGTGTGTGGAACTGCTCCCAGTCCCTGACCCGGGCGAACTCGCGCAACCGTACGGCAAGGTGCTCCAACTCCGTCGTCACGACGCACGACCTTACCCAGACCCGCCGACGTCGACCGCCCGGGCACTCCCGGCTCGGGCGGTTCAAACACAAGATCGATGGAAGTCGCAGCGTGTACGCTTCCGCGCGTGTCGGAATTATCGGTGCCTGGCTACGAAATCAAGGGCGTACTGGGGCAGGGCGGCTTCGGCGTCGTGTACCTCGCTCTGCAGTCGGCCGTGGGCCGTGAGGTCGCGCTCAAGGTCGACAACCGGGTCCTGCTGTCCGACCGCGACCGGCGCCGCTTCCTCCGCGAGGTCACGTCGGCCGGCGCACTGTCCGGCCACCCCCACGTCGTCCCCGTCTACGACGCCGGACTGCTGCCCGACGGCCGGCCATACATGGTGCTGGAGCTGTGCCCCGGCGGCTCACTGGCCGGCCGCCGCCTCAGCCCTGCCGAGGCCCGCGACGTCGGCGTACGCATCGCCGACGCCCTGGCCGCCGCACACGCGCAAGGCGTCCTGCACCGCGACGTCAAGCCCGGCAACATCCTCATCAATCGGTACGGCCAGGTGGCCTTGTCTGACTTCGGCCTGGCCACCATGCCCGCCTCCGGCCCCGAAGCGTCCGTGACCCGCGAGTCGCTGACCCCGTCCTACGCGCCACCCGAAGCCTTCGAACTGGCCGAGCCAAGCCCGGCCGGCGACGTGTACGCCCTGGCGGCCACCATCTACGCCCTTCTGTCCGGCCGCCCGCCGCGCTTCCCGGAGAGCGGTGTGCCGAACCTGGCCATGATCCTGGCCTTGCACCGCCTCCCGGTCCCCGACCTCCCCGGCGTACCACTCGAACTGACCGCCGTGCTGCGTCAGGCCCTGGCGAGCGACCCCCGCCACCGTACTCCCAGCGCCGCCGCCTTCCGCGACGCGCTGGCCGCCGTCCCGCTGGGCCCTTCGTCAGGCCGCCACGCCGCCCCTCCGCCGGGCTCCCACGCCGCCGTGCCGTTCACGCCCTCCGTACCATCGCCCGTCGACCGGCCGATGCCCCCGCAGGGGCCGGGGGTCGCGTACCAGCACACCAACCCGCCTCTGGGCAGCCAGCCGGACACCCGGCCACCCGCACCCCATGGCATCAACAAGGCCCTGGTCGCGATCAGCGCCGCCCTGACCCTGGTCATCGTGGTAGGCGGCGGAGCAGTCATCTACACGCAGATCTTCCAGCAGCCGGACGGGACCCCACAGGCCCAGCCCAGCAGCACGGCGGCCACGCAAAAGACCAAGAAGCCCGCGCAAGAGCCGGCCAGCGTCTTCACCGGCCTGGACACGTACACGGAGAACTGCCCGGCCGCCAGGGTGCGCGGCGCCGGCGCGGCTTGCGTACGGGAGTCGGAGTGCTGGGGCGGCATGGTCATCATCGTGGGCGACACGAAGGCCAGGCGGCTCGGCTGTGAGGAGACCCACTCATGGGAGACCTTCGCGGTCGCCCCCATCCCCAAGGACGCCGAGACCTACGTGCAGCAGGACCTCGCCAAACATCCGACGGTGAAGCGCATCTGCAGCCGGGCTGTGCTGCTCGCCAGCAGGGTCGGCACGGCAAAGACCATCGCCACCACCCGGTGGTCGTCCGACGTCATGCCACCGTCTCAGGCTCAGTTCGAGGACGGGGTCCGCTTCTATCGTTGCGTCGGCAGGGTGAACGGCCAGGAACCCCGCAGGTCCTTCTTCCACTGACCCTGGTAATCGGGCAAGGGGTGGGTGCGCGCGGGGCAACCTACTCGTATCTGGCGGTACTCTCGCGGACGATCAATTCCGTGGCCAGTTCCACCCGCTTGGTCTCCGGGACCTCGCCCCGCCCCATCGCCAGCACCGTACGGGTGGCCAGCGCCGCCATCTCCTGCAGCGGTTGGCGCACCGTGGTCAGAGGCGGCCAGGCCGACTTCGCCAAGGGCAGGTCGTCGAAGCCGACCACGCTCAGGTCCTCGGGCACGCGCAACCCTCGCTGACGGGCCGCCTCGAAGACGCCGAACGCCATCAGGTCGCTGCCGGCGAAGATGGCCGTCGGAGGGGATGGCAGGGACAGCAGGGCGTGGCCCTCGTCGTGGCCCGAGTCCACCAGGAACGTTCCGCGTCTTATCAACTCGGGGACGACGGGCACGCCGGCCGTTTCCAACGCCGCGCGGTAGCCGTCGATGCGGGCCTGGCTGCAGAGCATGTCGGCGGGGCCGCTGATCATGCCGATTCTGCGGTGGCCCAGCTCGAGGAGGTGCCGGGTGGCGGCCAGGCCGCCGTTCCAGTTCGTCGCCCCCACCGAGACCACGCCCGGGGCCGGCTCGCCTTCCGGGTCCACTACCGCGAACGGCAGGGAGCGGGCGCTCAGCTGGGACTGGATGCCGGTGGACAGGCGGGAGGCGACGATCACTACGCCGTCCGTCCTGCGGGCGGCCAGCCGTTCCAGCCAGTCCCGTCCCGGACCGGCGTGGGTGTGCAGGACCGAGATGACCACGCTGGCGCCGGCCTCGTGGGCGGCGCTTTCCGCGCCGCGCACGATCTCCATGGCCCAGGGTGACTCGATCTCGGCGAAGACCAGGTCGACCAGGCCAGCAGGGGTGTCGTCCTGGCTTACGCGGCGTTGGTAGCCGTGTTCTTGGAGTAGTCGTTCGACCCGATGGCGGGTCGCCGGGGCGACCTCCGGGCGCCCGTTGATGACCTTGGAGACCGTGGGGATGGACACTCCGGCCTCTTCCGCGATCAGTGCGATCGTGACCCGCCTCTTCGCTGACACGATCGGGAGTGTAGCCGAAAGTTTCGGTTTGGCGTCGCTCGGGGCCGAGGTGTTGACGCTTTACGTGGCGTTTACTTAAGCTCCGGTCAAAGAAATTATCGGGGGTTTCACGAAACTTTCGCTGGTCACTTGAGGAAGGGACCCCTATGAAACGCAGTGTGGTGTTGATCGCGACCGCCGTGCTCGTAGCCGGTTGTGGTGGTGGCGGTGGGGGAACCGCGACCTCCCCGAGCCAGGGCGGCGGATCGCCGGCGAAGGTCACGCTCGAGTGGTGGCACCTCTCGACCGCCGAGCCCCTCAAGACGCTGTGGGCGCAGCGGGCCAAGGAATTCGAGGCCAAGAACCCGAACGTCACCATCAAGGCCACCGTCCTGGAGAACGACGCCTACAAGGCCAAGCTCACCACGCTCACCCAGTCGGGCAAGGCGCCCGACATCTTCGCCTCGTGGGGCGGCGGCGTGTTGAAGCAGCAGATCGACGCGGGGCTCGTCAAGGACATCACCGGCGACGTCGGCGACGTCCTGCCGAACTTCACGCCCGCGGCACTCAGCGCGTACCAGCTCGACGGTAAGACATACGGACTGCCCACCGACATCGGCATGGTGGGTTTCTGGTACAACAAGAAACTTTTCGAGAAGGCAGGCATCACCGAGCCGCCGGCCACCTGGGCGGCCTTCCTCGAGGACGTCAAGAAGCTCAAGGCGGCGGGCGTCACCCCGATCGCCCTGGCCGGCAAGGAGAAGTGGCCCGGGCACTACTACTGGGCCTACCTCGCCATGCGCATCGCCGGACTCGACGCGCTCAAGCAGGCCGCGGTGGACAAGGACTTCACCAAGCCCGACTTCATCGCCGCGGGGCAGCAGGTGAAGGCGCTGGCCGACCTGCAGCCGTTCCAGAAGGGCTTCCTCGGGGCGGCCTACTCGACCCCTGACGGTCAGTCGGCCACGGTGAGCAACGGCAAGGCCGCCATGGAGTTGATGGGTCAGTGGGCACCGGCCGTTCAGAAGGACTCCGGCAAGGGTCTCGGCGACGACCTCGGCTTCTTCCCCTTCCCCGCCGTCGAGGGCGGCAAGGGCTCGGCCACGGACGCGTTCGGCGGAGGCGGCGGCCTGGTCGTGGGGGCGGACGCCCCCAAGGAAGCCCTGGACTTCGTGAAGTTCATGACCGAGATGGGCAACCACTCCAAGGCCGTGGAGGCCGGCGGCGTGCTGCCGGTGCTCAAGGGCGAGGAGAGCGCGGTCAAGGACCCGAACCTCAAGCAGGTGGCGACCATGCTGGCGAGCGCCGGCGGCTACCAGCTCTACCTCGACCAGGCGTACCCGCCGGCCGTCGGCCAGCAGGTCAATGACAGCGTGGCCGAACTGATCGCCGGCACCAAGTCGCCGGAGGAAGTGGGCGCCGACATCACCGAAGTGGCCAAGAGCGAAGAATGACGATACTCACCCGAGGGCCGGAAGCGGTCAAGCTTCCGGTCCCCGCCCCTGCCGTCAAGAAACGCGGCAGGTGGCTGACGATCACCTTGTTCCTGCTGCCCGCGTTCGTGTTGTTCCTCCTGCTGGTGGTGGCCCCGATCCTGGTGGCCGGCTACTCCAGCGCGTTCCGGTGGAACGGGTTCGGCGGGCTGCCGACCAACTTCATCGGCTTCGACAACTTCACCCGGTTGTTCGGCACCGAGATTTTCGCTCAGGACCTGTGGCACCTGCTGGTGCTGGTGCTGTTCTCGGTGTGCGTCCAGCTGCCGTTCTCGCTGGCCATCGCGATGCTGCTGAACCAGCGCATTCGGGGGCGGGCGTTGTACCGGGTGGTGTTCTTCGCGCCGTACGTGCTCTCCGAAGTGATCACCGGCGTGCTTTTCTCGCTGATCCTCTCGCCAGGGACCGGCATGGCGAACCGGATGCTGTCGGTGTTCGGGATCGAGTCGGAGTGGCTGGCCGACCCCAACACCGTGATGCCTTCGCTGTTCCTGGTCATGACGTGGAAATATTTCGGCTTCCACATGATGATCTATCTGGCGGGCCGGCAGAACATCCCGAACGAGCTCATCGAGGCCGCCCAGATCGACGGCGCGAGCACCTGGAAGACGTTCAGGCACATCACGCTGCCGCTGCTCGGTCCGACGATCAGGATCAGCATCTTCCTGTCGGTCATCTACACCATCCAGCTGTTCGACCTCGTCTGGATCCTCACCGGGGGCGGTCCTTCGCACTCGTCCGAGACGATGGCCGTGACCATGATGGAGTACGGCTTCAAACGCTCCCAGGTCGGCTACGCCAGCGCGATCAGCGTCGTGATGTTCGTGCTCAGCCTCGTCTTCGCCCTCATTTACCAGCGTTTCGTGATGCGCCGCGACCTCGAGGGCGCCACCACCAACATCGGAGGCCGCCGATGATCCATCGGAAGAAGGCCCCCGCCAGGACCAGCACGCTGCCCATGCACGCGATCGCGTGGGTCGTGGGCGCGTTCATCCTCATCCCAGTGATCTACGCGTTCCTCGGCGGGTTCAAGGCCAACAGCGAGTTGTCGGGCAACCCGTTCGGGCTGCCGGAGACGTGGGTGACCGCCAACTACACCGACGTGCTCGGCTCCGGCTCATTCTGGCTGCAGATGTGGAACAGCACGTTCATCGCGGTCGCGACGACCGTCCTGACGGTCGCGCTGGCGGCGCTGGCGGGATTCATCTTCGCCAGGTACGCCTTCCGCGGCAGGGAGCTGCTGTTCACCGTGTTCACGGCAGGGCTGATGTTCCCGTTCGCGGTGGCCATCCTGCCGATCTTCGTGCTGCTGCGCACGTTCGGCCTGCTGGACAACCCGCTCGGCGTCATCCTGACGCAGGCGGCGTTCGGCCTGCCGTTGACCATCATCATCCTGCGCGGCTTCTTCAGGAGCATCCCGGGCGAGATCGAGGAGGCGGCCATCATCGACGGCTGCACCCCCTTCGGGTTCTTCTGGCGGATCCTGCTGCCGATGGCCCGGCCCGCCATCGCCACCGTCTCCGTGCTGGCCATCGTGGGCAGCTGGAACAACTTCATGCTGCCGCTGGTGGTCTTCAGCGAGGAGGCCAGCTGGACGCTCCCGCTCGGCATCCAGCAGTTCCAGGGCCAGTACGCCTCCGACACCGCCCGCATCCTCGCCTACCTCGTCCTGGCCATGGTTCCGGCGCTCGGGTTCTACGCCCTCGCGGAACGCCACCTGGTCGGCGGGCTCACCGCCGGCGCCACGAAGGGATGACCTCTTTACATGCTTCACGTATCCGGATCCCATCTCGTCACGGACGACAACACGCCGGTACGGCTTCGCGGGGTGGGCCTCGGGGGCTGGATGAACATGGAGAACTTCATCACCGGCTACCCGGCCAACGAGAGCTCGATGCGGCAGGCCGTACGCTCCGTCCTCGGTGACGAGCGGGCGGAGTTGTTCTTCGACCGGCTGCTGACCTCCTTCTTCACTGAGCAGGACGCGGCGCTGCTGGCCGGGCTGGGCATGAACTGCGTGCGCATCCCGGTCAACTACCACCATTGGGAGGCCGACGATCGGCCCTTCGAGATCGACCCGCGCGGCTTCCGCCACCTGGACCGCGTGATCGGGCTGCTTGGCGAGCACGGCATCTACAGCGTGATCGACCTGCACGCGCTGCCCGGCTCGCAGAACCAGCACTGGCACTCCGACAACCCGACGCACGTGGCCGCGTTCTGGCAGCATCGCCACTTCCAGGACCGGGCGGTGCACCTGTGGGAGGCGCTCGCCGACCACTACCGCGACAATCACTGGGTGGCCGGCTACAACCCGGTCAACGAGCCGGGCGACGTGTCCGGCAAGGTGATCGGGCCTTTCTACGATCGCCTGGTGAAGGCCATCCGGGCCGCGGACCCACGTCACATCCTGTTCCTGGACGGCAACAGGTACTCCACCGATTTCTCGATATTTCGCGAGATGTACGAGAACACGGTGTTCGTCATGCACGACTATGCGCTGGCCGGGTTCGCCCACGGCGGCCCCTATCCCGGCTACACGCGCGGCGAGTGGTGCGACAAGGCGGAGCTGGAGAAGACCTTCGCCAAGCGCTCCCGCTTCCAGCGCGAGACCGGCACGCCGCTCTGGGTGGGCGAGTTCGGGCCCGTCTACACCGGGGACCCGGCGGTGGACACGCAGCGGCTCCAGATTCTCCGCGACCAGCTGGAGATCTACGACGGCCAGGACGTGGGCTGGTCGTTGTGGACGTACAAGGACGTGGGGTTGCAGGGGCTGGTGCACGCCTTGGGGCCGTACGTGCACCGGTTCGGCGGCTTCATCGCCAAGAAGCATCGGCTCGGCGCGGACCGCTGGGGCTCCACGATGGAGGAGTCCGCGGACGTGCTCACCCCGCTGCACCAGTTGATCGAGACCGAGTTCCCCGGCTGGGATCCGTACCCATGGGGTGCTCGCTACCAGAGCGACGACCTGATCAGGCACATCCTGATCGCGCAGGCGCTGCTGCCCGAGTACGCCGAGCTTTTCCGGGGCCTCGGCGACGATGAGCTGATCGCGCTGGCCGATTCGTTCCTGCTGGAGCAGTGCATACGCCGGGAGCCGCTGCTCGAACTCCTGGCCGACAACCTGGCACGGTGACGAGGCCCACACCGTCACGCCTATCGCTTTCGGGCGCGTTCTCAGAGTAAGCTTCGCCTGCCCTAATTTAGGTAAGGCTTACCTCTGCGATCCGGGAGTGACGGTGTTCGCCAGTTACCTCATAGGACTGCGCGAAGGGCTCGAGGCGACGCTCGTCGTCTCGGTCCTCGTCGCTTTTCTCGTCAAGAGCGACCGCAAGGACAAACTCCCGCAGGTCTGGACGGGTGTCGGCGTGGCCGTCGCGCTGTCCGTCGGGTTCGGGGCGCTGCTGACGTTCACGGCCGCGCGCCTTGACTACACCCGGCAGGAGCTGTTCGAGGCGATCACCTCGCTGCTGGCGGTCGTGTTCGTCACCTGGATGATCTTCTGGATGCGACGGGCGGCCCGCGCGCTCTCCGGGGAGCTGCGGGGCAAGCTCTCCGAGGCGCTCCAGGTGGGCTCGTTCGCCGTGGTCGTCATGGCGTTCCTGGCCGTCGCCAGGGAAGGGCTGGAAACCGCGCTGCTCTTCTTCGCCTCCGCCCAGGGTGCGGCCACGTCCGCGACGCCGTTGATCGGCATCACGCTGGGGGTGATCACCGCCGTCCTCATCGGCTGGGGCCTCTACGTCAGCGCCATCAAGATCAACCTCACCAGGTTCTTCACCTGGACCGGGCTGCTGCTCATCCTGGTGGCCGCGGGCATCCTCAAGTACGGCGTGCACGACCTGCAGGAAGCCGGCGTACTGCCGGGCCTGAGCACCTACGCCTTCGACATCAGCGGCGTGCTCCCCGCCGACTCCTGGTACGCCGCCCTGCTGACGGGCATGTTGAACATCACCCCGCAGCCGAGCGTCCTCGAGGTCGTGGCCTGGGCCGCGTACCTCGTTCCCACCCTCTTCCTCTTCCTCCGACCGCAGCGGAGCAAGACCACCCCAGCTCCCGCGTCCTCCGCGGCCTGAACAGGAGCATCATGCGTACCGTCATCCAGCTCACCTTCGGCGCGCTCGCCCTGGCCGGTCTGACCGCCTGCGGCTCGGGCGCCGCTCCCGCTCCCGCCTCGTCGTCGGCGCCCGCCGAGCCCGGGAAAATCGCCGTGGCCGCGACAGACACCGAGTGCAAGGTCGCCGCGTCCGAGGTCGCGGCGGGCACCACGACGTTCGCGATCACCAACGGCGGCGCCAAGGTGACCGAGTTCTACGTCTACGCCCCGGGCGATCGGGTCATGGCCGAGGTCGAGAACATCGTCCCCGGGCTGACCAGGGAGCTCATCGCCGAGCTGCCTGCGGGGGCGTACGAGACCGCGTGCAAGCCCGGCATGGTCGGCAAGGGCATCCGCAACCCGCTCAAGGTGACCGGCGAGCACAAGAAGCTCACCGCGGACGCCAAGCTGGCCGAGGCCGTGGCCAGCTACAAGCGCTACGTCAAGTCGCAGAGTGACACGTTGCTGGTCAAGACGCAGGAGTTCGTGGACGCGGTCAAGGCCGGCAAGATCGACGAAGCCAAGGCGCTGTTCCCGGTGTCGCGGACGTACTGGGAGCGCATCGAGCCGGTCGCGGAGATCTTCGGCGACCTCGACCCCGCCATCGACGGCCGTGAGGCGGACCTGGCCGAGGGCGAGGAGTGGACCGGCTTCCACAAGATCGAGAAGGACCTGTGGATCCATAAGGACGTCAGCAAGTCCGGCCCAATGGCCGACAAGCTGATGGCCGACGTCAAGACCATCGTCGAGAAGGCGAACGCCGCCGAGCTGACTCCGCTCAACCTGGCCAACGGCGCCAAGGAGCTGCTGGACGAGGTGGCCACCGGGAAGATCACCGGCGAGGAGGACATCTGGTCGCACACCGACCTGTGGGACTTCGCGGCCAACCTCCAGGGCTCCAAGGCGGCCGTGCAGTCGCTGCGGCCGGTGCTCGAGGAGCGGGCTCCTGACCTGGTCAAGACGCTGGATGAGCAGTTCGCGGCAGCGGAGGCGGCGCTCGAGGTGCACCGCAAGGGTGACGGCTGGCAACTGCACAACGAGCTGTCCAAGGCCGAGCTGAAGACGCTGTCGGACGCGATCAACGCGCTGGGCGAGCCGATCAGCAAGATCGCTCCCGTGGTCGCGAAGTAGCCGGAGGTAGGGCTCGATGCCAGAAGCCACAGAACCGGTACATTCCCCGTCGGTGACCCCCGAGGACGGCGGGCGCGTCCCGTCGGCGGCCTCGGACGGGGCGGACACCCCGTCGGCGACCCCTGAGGACGGCGGGGCCGCCAGGCGGCGGGTCAGCCGCAGGGGCCTGTTCGGGCTGGGCGCGGCGGGTGCGGCGGTCGTCGGGGCTGGCGCGGTGGCGGCGAGTTCGCTGTTCGACGAGCAGCCGGTCGCGCACGCTTCTTCGACCTCCGACCCGTACCCCTTCTATGGGCAGCACCAGGCGGGCATCGTCACGCCGGCCCAGGACCGGCTCCACTTCGTGGCGTTCGACGTCACCACCGAGAAGCGGGCCGAGCTGGTCGACCTGCTGCAGGAGTGGACGGCCGCGGCGGCGCGCCTGACGCAGGGCAAGGAGGCGGGCTCGTTCGGCGCGGTGGGCGGCGCGCCGGAGGCCGCACCCGACGACACGGGCGAAGCCCTCGGACTGCCGGCGTCGGGGCTGACCCTGACGATCGGTTTCGGACCGTCGCTCTTCGACGACCGCTTCGGCTTGGCGGCCAAGCGGCCCGCGGCGTTGGCCGACCTGCCGAAATTTCCGGGAGAGCAGCTCATTCCGGAAATCTCCGGCGGCGACATCTGCGTGCAGGCGTGCGCCCACGACCCCCAGGTCGCCGTGCACGCTATCCGCAACCTGGCCAGAATCGGCTTCGGCCGGGTCTCCGTCCGCTGGTCGCAACTCGGCTTCGGCCGTACGTCGTCGACCTCGCGGGCCCAGACCACGCCGCGCAACCTGATGGGCTTCAAAGACGGCACCAACAACATGAAGCTCGAGGACGCCGACCTGCTGCGCGACCAGCTGTGGGCGGGCGCGCAGGACGGGAGCTCCTGGATGGCGGGCGGCACGTACATGGTCACCAGGAAGATCCGCATGATGATCGAGACCTGGGACCGCACGTCTCTCCTGGAGCAGGAGCAGATCATCGGCAGGGACAAGGGCGAGGGCGCGCCGCTGGGCAAGAAGGCCGAGTTCGACACCCTGGACTTCGCGGCCAAGGGCCCGGACGGCCAGCCGGTCATCGCGGCCGACGCCCACGTCCGTCTGGCCCATCCGAGCTTCCACGGCAACGCGCACCTGCTGCGGCGCGGCTACAACTTCGTGGACGGCTCCGACGGGCTCGGCCGCCTGGACGCCGGGTTGTTCTTCATCGCGTACCAGCGCGATCCGCGTAAGCAGTTCGTGCCGGTGCAGATGAAGCTGGCCAAGATCGACCCGCTGAACGAGTACATCAAGCACGTTTCGAGCGGGCTGTTCGCGGTCCCACCTGGCGTTCGGGACGCGGGAGATTATTGGGGTCGTACGCTCTTTGACTAACGGCTGGTGAGAAGCTCGGCCAGCCGGTCGGCCAGGCGTCGCGCTGACCATTGACGTCGTGAGGCCAGCCTGGCCCCGGCGATGCGCAGTGCGACTGGCAGGCCGCCGCACTGCGCGACGATGTGCCGTGCCGCGTCGAGGTCGATGGTGATCCGCTCATGGCCGGCGATCTGGGCGAGCAGCTCGATACTGGCCACGGCGGGCAGTCCGCCCAGGTCGATGAGGGCGGCGCCGTCCAGTCCGGCCAGGCGGTTGCGGGAGGTGATGATCACCCCGCAGCCGGGGCCGCTGGGCAGCAGGGGCCGTACCTGCGCCTCGGAGCCGGCGTCGTCCAGCACGATCAGCTTGCGCTGGCCGGCCAGCAGGGTTCGGTGGTGGTTGGCGCGTTCTTCCAGGGGTCTGGCAGAGAGGGCGGTGACGGTCCGGCCGACCGGCCGGTCCGGACCGACTTCGTACCGGCCGGGCGCGATGGCGTTGATCCGCAGCCTTTGTGGCCCGAACTCCTCGGAGTGCCTTGCCGAGGTTGGCCGCTCCCGCCCGTGCCGGCCGCCTGGGGTGGTGGGCGGCCGACAGCGGCGGGGATGGGGTCAGGTCAGGATGCGGGTGCTGCCGGCCCAGCCGTGCCCGACTTCGCGTGGCGTGCCGCCCGTATACGGCTGACCATCGTCACGCACGAAGTTGTTGCTGTAGAGCAGCATCTTGCCGCCGGCGTCCACAGCCAGCAGGTCGGTGAACCCATCACCGGTCACATCAGCCGGAATGATCCTCGTCGAACTGCTCCAGCCATGCCCGACCTCACGCGGCACACCGCCCGTAAACGGCTGACCATCGTCACGCACGAAGTTGTTGCTGTAGAGCAGCATCTTGCCCGCGGCGTCCACAGCCAGCAGATCGGTGAACCCATCACCGGTCACATCAGCCGGAATGATCCTCGTCGAACTGCTCCAGCCATGCCCGACCTCACGCGGCACGCTGCCCGTAAACGGCTGACCATCGTCACGCACGAAGTTGTTGCTGT